>JAJZRT010000741.1 GCA_021802595.1 Pseudomonadota bacterium | reverse complement strand
CAGTCGTCTTCTGAAAATGACAGCGCCGGTTGCCTTGGCGGGCTTGTCACAAACCTACGTTTTCAAGAAGAAGGAAACCGCATGCCCCGCCGTTCGATCCTCTCCGCCGCCGAGCGCGACAGCCTGTTGGCGTTGCCGGACACCAAGGATGAGTTGATCCGTCACTACACGTTCAGCGAAACCGACCTGTCCATCATCCGGCAGCGGCGCGGTCCGGCCAACCGCCTAGGCTTCGCCGTGCAGCTCTGCTACCTGCGGTTTCCCGGCGTCATCCTCGGCGTCGATGAGCCGCCGTTTCCGCCCTTGTTGAAACTGGTCGCCGACCAGCTCAGGGTCGGTGTCGAAAGCTGGGACGAGTACGGGCAGCGGGAGCAGACCCGGCGCGAGCACCTGGTCGAGCTGCAAACGGTGTTCGGATTCCAGCCCTTCACGATGAGTCACTACCGGCAGGCCGTCCAGTTGCTGACCGAGTTGGCGATGCAGACCGACAAGGGCATCGTGCTGGCCAGCACCTTGATTGAGCACCTGCGGCGGCAGTCGGTCATTCTGCCCGCCATCAACGCCATCGAGCGGGCGAGCGCCGAAGCCATCACCCGCGCCAACCGCCGCATCTACGATGTGCTGGCCGAATCGCTGGCGGACGCGCATCGCCGCCGTCTCGACGACTTGCTCAAACGCCGCGACAACGGCAAGACGACCTGGCTGGCCTGGCTGCGCCAGTCGCCCGCCAAGCCGAACTCGCGGCACATGCTCGAACACATCGAACGCCTCAAGGCGTGGCAGGCGCTCGACCTGCCTTCCGGCATCGAGCGGCTGGTGCACCAGAACCGGCTGCTCAAGATCGCCCGCGAGGGTGGTCAGATGACGCCCGCCGACCTGGCCAAGTTCGAGCCACAGCGCCGCTACGCCACCCTGGTGGCCCTCGCCATCGAGGGCATGGCCACCGTCACCGACGAAATCATCGACCTGCATGACCGCATCCTGGGCAAGCTGTTCAATGCCGCCAAGAACAAGCATCAACAGCAGTTCCAGGCGTCCGGCAAGGCAATCAACGCCAAGGTGCGGCTGTTCGGCCGCATCGGCCAGGCCCTGATCGACGCCAAGCAATCAGGCCGCGATCCGTTTGCCGCCATTGAGGCGGTCATGTCCTGGGACGCCTTCGCCGAGAGCGTCACCGAGGCGCAGAAGCTCGCGCAGCCCGAGGATTTCGATTTCCTGCACCGCATCGGCGAGAGCTACGCCACCTTGCGCCGCTACGCGCCGGAATTCCTGGCCGTGCTCAAGCTGCGGGCTGCACCCGCCGCCAAGGACGTGCTCGATGCCATCGAGGTGCTGCGCGGCATGAACAGCGACAACGCCCGCAAGGTGCCCGCCGATGCGCCGACTGATTTCATCAAGCCACGCTGGCAGAAGCTGGTGATGACCGACACCGGCATTGACCGGCGCTACTACGAGCTGTGCGCGCTGTCGGAGCTGAAGAACGCGCTGCGCTCCGGCGACATCTGGGTGCAGGGTTCGCGCCAGTTCAAGGACTTCGAGGACTACCTGGTGCCGCCCGCGAAATTCGCCAGCCTCAAGCAGGCCAGCGAATTGCCGCTGGCCGTGGCCACCGACTGCGATCAGTACCTGCATGACCGGCTGACGCTGCTGGAAACGCAGCTTGCCACCGCCAACCGCATGGCGCTGGCCAACGAGCTGCCGGACGCCATCATCACCGAGTCGGGCTTGAAGATCACGCCGCTCGATGCGGCGGTGCCCGACACCGCGCAGGCATTGATAGACCAGACGTCGATGATCCTGCCGCACGTCAAGATCACCGAACTGCTGCTGGAAGTGGATGAGTGGACGGGCTTCACCCGGCACTTCTCGCACCTGAAATCGGGCGATCTGGCCAAGGACAAAAATCTGCTGTTGACCACGATCCTGGCCGACGCGATCAACCTGGGCCTGACCAAGATGGCCGAGTCGTGCCCCGGCACGACCTACGCCAAGCTCGCTTGGCTGCAAGCCTGGCACATCCGCGACGAAACCTACTCGACGGCGCTGGCCGAACTGGTGAACGCCCAGTTCCGCCATCCCTTCGCCGAGCATTGGGGCGACGGCACCACGTCATCATCGGACGGCCAGAACTTCCGCACCGGCAGCAAGGCCGAGAGCACGGGGCACATCAACCCGAAATACGGCAGCAGCCCAGGGCGGACGTTCTACACCCATATCTCCGACCAGTACGCGCCGTTCCACACCAAGGTGGTCAATGTCGGCGTGCGCGACTCGACCTATGTGCTCGACGGCCTGCTGTACCACGAATCCGACCTGCGCATCGAGGAGCACTACACTGACACGGCGGGCTTCACCGATCACGTCTTCGCGCTGATGCACCTGCTGGGCTTCCGCTTCGCCCCGCGAATCCGCGACCTGGGCGACACCAAGCTCTATATACCCAAGGGTGATACCGCCTATGACGCGCTCAAGCCGATGATCGGCGGCACGCTCAACATCAAGCATGTCCGCGCCCATTGGGATGAAATCCTGCGGCTGGCCACCTCGATCAAGCAGGGCACGGTGACGGCATCGCTGATGCTCAGGAAACTTGGCAGCTATCCGCGCCAGAACGGCTTGGCCGTGGCCCTGCGCGAACTGGGGCGCATCGAGCGCACGCTGTTTATCCTGGACTGGCTGCAAAGCGTCGAGCTGCGCCGCCGCGTGCATGCCGGGCTGAACAAAGGTGAGGCGCGCAACGCACTGGCCCGCGCCGTGTTCTTCAACCGCCTGGGCGAAATCCGCGACCGCAGTTTCGAGCAGCAGCGTTATCGGGCCAGTGGACTCAACCTGGTGACGGCGGCTGTCGTGTTGTGGAACACGGTCTACCTGGAGCGCGCAGCGCATGCCCTGCGTGGCAATGGCCATGCCGTCGATGACGGTCTTTTGCAGTACCTGTCGCCGTTGGGCTGGGAGCACATCAACCTGACTGGCGATTACCTGTGGCGCAGCAGCGCCAAGATCGGCGCGGGCAAATTCAGGCCGCTACGACCGTTGCAACCGGCTTAGCGTGCTTTATTTTCCGTTTTCTGAAGCGACCCCAGCCACAACGGATTTTTTAACCCTGCTTGGCAATCGGCGCTTCGGCATGGAGCGCCTGGAACAGGAGTGGTCGGCCTCTGAGAGAAACGGGAGGCCATTGACCTGTATGCTGAT
>JAJZRT010000740.1 GCA_021802595.1 Pseudomonadota bacterium | reverse complement strand
AGCGGTGCGTTGCCGCGTCCCAGCCGCAGCGGCCTGGGCACGCCGGCGATGACGCGATACACCGGGTCGTCGGCCGGGCGCACGATGGGTCGGTCGTGGTGGAGAAAGGCGTCGGCGAGGTGCGCGAGGCGGGTCTGCGCCTCGGCATTGTCGGTCAGCACCGGCTCGCCGGAAAGATTGCCCGAGGTGGCCACCAGCGGACCGCCGAAATCGTGCAGCAACAGGTCGTGCAAGGGCGAGTAGGGCAGCAGGCAACCGATGTCACCGAGGCCGGGGGCGATCAGTCCGGACAGGGCAGCGCCGTCGCGTTTCGGCAGCAGCACGATGGGACGTTCCGGGGAGGCGAGGAAGGCTTCGAGCTCCGGCGTCGTGTGCACCGCCGCGCGCAGGGCGTCGAGCCTGGGGAACATCACGGCCAGCGGCTTCGCCGGACGCGGCTTGCGGTCGCGCAAGGCCGCGATGGTGGCGTCGTTCGTCGCATCGCACAGCAGATGGTAGCCGCCGATCCCCTTCGCCGCGACGACCTTGCCTGCGCGCAAGGCGGCAACGGCGGCGGCGAGCGCCGCCTCGTCGCCTGGATGCATGGACCCGCCCTCGACGAAATGAAGATGCGGACCGCACACCGGGCAGGCGATCGGCTCGGCGTGGAAGCGGCGGTCGAGCGGGTTCTCGTATTCGTGCCGGCACTCCGGGCACAGCGCGAAATCGCGCATCGCCGTGTTGGGGCGGTCGTAGGGCAGGGCAGTGATCAGCGTGTAGCGCGGGCCGCACTGGGTGCAATTGATGAAGGGATGGCGGTGGCGCCGGTTGGCCGGATCGTGCAGTTCGGCGAGGCAATCGGCGCAGACGAAGCCGTCGGGGGGCAGATGGATATCGGCGGCACGGGCGGATTCGCTGTCGAGAATGACAAACGTCCCGCGGCGTTCGGGCGCGCACGCAGACATGACGAGCGGGCCCGGCGCCGACAGCGGCGGCGACTCGGCGACGAGCGCCTCGCCGAAGCGCTGCAGGTCTTCCGGATCGCCTTCGGCGTGGATTTCCACTGCGCCGTTGACGTTGCGGACCCAGCCGGTGATGTCGTGCCGATGCGCCAGGCGATGGACGAAGGGCCGGAACCCCACGCCCTGCACCCGACCGCTGATCGTGATATGCCGGGCGGCGCGTTCAGGCATCGGCCGTCATGCGCACGCCGCCGGCCCACCAGATGCGGCAGGCGCCTTCGTCCGACACCATGCAGGGACCTACCGGATTCCTGGGCGTGCAGGCCTTGCCGTAGATGCGGCACTGATTGGGGTAGATCTTGCCGAGCACGACCTGCGCACAGTCGCAGCCGGGCGGCATTTCGCCGGCGCGGCGACGGGTGGGATCGCTATGGTCGGGGAACAGCAGGCGAGCGTCGTGCCTGGCGTAGGCCGGCTTCAGCGCGTAGCCGGAGTCTGGAATGATGCCGATGCCGCGCCAGTTGGCGTCGACGACGTCGAGCGCCGCATTCATGAAACGCTGCGCGGTCGGGTTGCCGCCGGGCTGGGCGACTTCGGTGTAGCAGTTGTCGAGAAAGCGCTCGCCGCTCTGCAGCTGCCGCAGCACGGAATAGAACGAGGCCAGCAGCGATTCCGTACCGAAACCGGCGACCGCGGCGGGGATCTCATGCCGGTCGACGACGAAGCGCCATTCTTCCGGGCCCATCACGGTCGAGACATGGCCGGGCGCGACCAGCGCGTCGAAACCGGGCGTGCCGGAATCGAGCAGCATGGCCACCGCCGGCCAGGTCAGCCGGCCGGACAGCAGGATGCTGAGATTGTCCGGGATACCCTCGGCCAGCATCGCGGCGGTGGGCGCGGTGGTCGTCTCGAAGCCAGCGGCGAAGAACACCACCGGGCGGTCCGGGTTCTCCTGCGCGATCTTCTTCGCGTCAAGCGGGCTGGCGATCGGCCGCACGTCGGCACCGGCGGCCTGCGCCTCGGCGAGCGAGCGCACCTCGCCCTTCTTCACGTTGACCGGCACCCGCAGCATGTCGCCGAAGGCGACCAGAATGACCTTGTCGTGCAATGCCAGCTGGATCGCCTGGTAGACGTCTTCCTCCGGGCACACGCACACCGGGCAGCCGGGGCCGGGCACCAGTTCCAGCCATTGCGGCAGGGCGCCGCGCATTCCCGCATGGGTGATCGAGCGCTCGTGGCCGCCGCACACGTTCATGATCTTGATCGGGCGGTCGAATTCGAAGGCGTGGATCTTTTCCAGCCAGGCGCGGGCGTCGTCCATCAGGCCGTCGCGCTGTGATATTTGACGCCGTCGGCCTGGATCGCCGGCCGGCGCGACTGGCCTTTGGCGACGCGCGCGCGCTGGGCGGCGAGCTGCTCGCGCAGCCAGGCCAGCCAGGCGTCCATGCCCAGGTTCTTGCGCGCGGAGAGCCGCAGTACCGGCGCCGGGTTGGCGAGATCGCGCAGATGCGCTTCGGCCTTGTCCGGATCGAAGTCGTCGAGCACGGCCAGCAGGTCGGTCTTGGTCAGAAGCATGGCGTCGGCGGCGCGGAACATCACCGGGTACTTGGCCGGCTTGTCGTCGCCTTCGGTGACCGAGAGCAGGGTGACGTTGAGGTGCTGGCCGAGGTCGAAGCTCGCCGGGCACACGAGGTTGCCGACGTTCTCGATGAACAGGATGTCGACGCCGTCGAGATTCATGTGATGCAGCGCGTCGTGCACCAGATGGGCATCGAGGTGGCAGGCGGTGCCGGTGACGATCTGGTGCGCCTGCACGCCCTGCGCGCGGATGCGCTCGGCGTCGTTCTCGGTCTCGAGGTCGCCCTCGATCACCGCGCAGGTGAATTCGCCCTTCAGCGCGGCGAGCGTGGCTTCCAGCAGCGCGGTCTTGCCCGAGCCCGGCGAGGACATCAGGTTGATCGCGAGGAGGCCGCGGCGGTCGAAATGCTCGCGGTTGTGCGCCGCCTGATCGTCGTTCTTATGCAGCAGGCCCTTCAGCACGGAGACCGCGGTCGCGCCCTGGGCGACGGGCTTGAACGCGAGGTGCTTGTTGCCGGGGGTGAGGTTGCAGCCGCAGGTGTCGCACATGTCAGGAGCCGGGAATCAGGAGTTAGGGGCTAGGGTGGGAGCGGTTTCGAGCTCGACGCTTTCGAGCAGGAGTTCGTCGCCGGAGAGGATCTGCGTGTGCCAGTCGCCGCAGGCGCCGCAGACGAGGCGG
>JAJZRT010000739.1 GCA_021802595.1 Pseudomonadota bacterium | reverse complement strand
TCACTTAATAAGGCGTCTTGTCGCCCCAGCGGGACTTTCCTTCGCCCTGCGCGTTCTTTTCGAACAGGCCCGAGATGATCGCTGGCATCGTGTTCCGACCTTCGGCGTGCAGCTCCCTTGCCAGGGTGTCGACGTCGAACTTCAGGCCGTGCAGGTCGGTTTCCAGGAAATCCCGGCTCTGGGCATGCATGGCCTGGAGCACGCGGCGGACATTCTCCGGGCGGCCGAGATCGCCATAACTCGCCTGATTCCGGTACAGCGGAATGAAGAAGTGCGATTCCCCGGTCGGAAGCGAGATGCGCGGGTGGTTGCGCAGCCGGTACTGCAGCATGGTGGTGCCCGAGCGCGGCGCCCCGACGATGAAGATCGGGCCTTGCGGGTGCGGGGGGGAAGATGCAGGCGATGTCACGTGGAGCTTCCAGTCAAACGAACATATCTGAAGAGCGCGTGGGGCATGAGGCCGTAGCGCGGAAAAACGGAACGAATGCGCCAGTGCCGCCGCTGCACCCAGCGGCTGCGCCAGACCGCCTTGCGCCAGGTTTCCGCGTCATGCCGGGCAGCCAGCCGGTCCAGCGTGTTCAATCGTACATCGGCCTGCTGGCGGAGCCACTGGAACAGTTCGGCGAGCTGCTGAAGCGTCATCGGTGCATCGGCGTTCCCGTTCTCCCTGAAGTCGTAATGGTGCATGACGGCGACGATGGCCAGGTCGCCCTGCGGCCGGCGGCGTGCCTCGGCGATCGCACAGCGGAGCTCGGTGACCTGGCAGGTGCGCGGCAGCTGGACGAGGCGGGCGGATTCGACCAGGCCGTGCTCGCCTCCTGCCGAGAGATAGCGGAAGCCCTGGTTCGCCAGCACGGAAGCCGTGACGGGATCGAAGGTATTGAAGGGGGGTACGAATCCCTGGATCGCCCGGCCGAAGATCCGTTCTAGGACTGTCCGGCCTGCTGCGACCTTTTCCGACTGTGTTGCGAAATCGAGGCCCGAAAACTCGGACGGGAGGGCGACTTCGGGACGGCAGGGTTCGTGGCTGAAGCCGTGCTGGGCGATTTCCAATCGACCATCCTGCTGCGCTTCGATGAGGTGGGGGACGCCGTCTGCGGTCAAGGGTCGCCGCCCGGCGTTTGGGATGACCGCGAACGTGGCGCAGACATCGTATGCTGCCATGGCGTGCAATATCGCGCGCTCGAGCGCATGGTCACTGACCGCGGACGGATCATCGAAGCGGAGGGCGACGTCGATCATGGTGTCATGCGCCGGACCGGTTCCGGTAGCCTTGCAGGCTGCCCAGCGCATGCGCCGCGTTCATCGCCTGTCGGACCAGTCCCGATTTTCCGGTGAGCGCCAGCTTCAAGGTGCGGCCGCAGTGCGTCAGGAACTGGGTGATCATGAAAGGCGGCACGCCGAGCAGGGTCTGGGGATAACGCGGCAGGGAGAACTGGCCATGGCGCAATCCGGCCCGGTAATGCAGTTTCAGGAAATAGCTGCGCCTGAGCCGCCAGGATTCGACCGCGTGCAGCACGACCATGTCCGGGCAGTAGCGGATGCGGGCTTTGCGTTCAAGCAGGGTGCGCAGCATGATGGCGTCCTCGCCGCCGCCTACATCCTTGCCTTCGCGGTTGTAGCGGATGTCGAAGCGCAGGGTCGGGTCGTCGCGGAACAGGCGCATGTCATAGGCGACGTTGGCGGTCCAGATGGGCGTGCTTGCGTCCCGGATCCAGAAGCGTTGCGGCCCGTGGTCGACCGCGGCCAGAAAGCCCAGGAGGTCGTCCTCGAGCCAGCGAGGACGCGCGATCGTCGTGAAATCCATGTCCACACGGCCGCCGGCGCATTCCGCTCCCTCGTTCAGGATGGCATCGGCGGCGGCCTGGAGCAGACCTGGAAGGGGAATCTCGTCGTCGTCGATGAACACCAGGATGTCGCTGTCCACCGCTTCCGCGATGCCGCGATTGCGCGCGGCCACGATGCCCTGCACGGGTTCGGTCACCCAGCGCAGCGTCGGCCCTGGCATCCGTTCCAGGCGTGCGAGGATGTCGGTCGTCGCGTCGGTGCTGTTGTTGTTGATCGCCAGGATCTCGAAAGGGATCGGGCAGGCCTGCGCGCGCATCGCCGCCACGAGCCTTTCCAGCCGGTCTGCGCGGTTGTAGGTGCAGAAAGCGAAGCTGAGCAGCGGCATGGAAGATTCTCAGATGGGATCGCGCATGCTGCGCCGGGTATCGACGAGCCGGATCAGCGCATCGAATGCGGATCCGGGCAGGAAGCTGGCCAGGATGTACTTGGCATCGCGCGCCTTCCATTCCGCCTTGCGGGAGGCCCGGCGGAACAGCCGGCGCGCGGAATCGGTGTCGCGCCGCCAGTGGCAGCGGTAGGCCTCGGGCAGCAGCGAACCGTACACCCGTGCATTGCGCTCGGCGTGGCGGAGATGGGCAACCTGCGCAGGGTGGCGGCGGACGAAGTCTTCGCGCACGGCAATGGCATCGAAGACCTGCCGCCAGCGCGGGATGTGCGCATCGCCGCGCGGATAGCGGCGATAGAATGCCAGCACCTCGGGAACGCGTACCACGCTGGGCTGGAGAGGCAGCATGCGCAGCCACATGTCGTAGTCCATGGCGGTCGGCAGGCGTTCAGAGAATCCGCGCAAGGCGTCGATCAGCTGGCGCCGCACCAGCACGCCGTTGATCGGCCACGGGCAGGTCTGCAGGAACAGGGCGGTGGCATCCGATTCGACGTAATCGGGCGGGATGTAGGGGTGCGTGCTGGCGGCGGCTTCCCCCACGTTCTGCCAGCCACAATACGCCACGTCGGCGAGGGTTTCCGTCATTGCGGCATGCAGTTGGTTGAGCGCGTCGGGATGCCAGTAATCGTCCGCATCCAGGAATGCGACGAAATTGCCGCGCGCGTGGGACAGCCCGCGGTTGCGCGCCGCGTAGGGGCCGCTGTTGGTCTGATGCAGCACGGTGATGCGTTCGGGGTTGCCCGCCGCGAGGCGCGCGACGATCTGCATGGACGCGTCGTTCGACCCATCGTCCACGACGATGAGCTCGGTGTTCCGGTAGCTCTGCTGCATGACGCACTCGATCGCCTCCTCCACGTAGGGCGCGGCGTTGTAGCAGGGCATGATGACGGAGATCAGCGCAGGGTCGAAATTGTCCATCGGTCGTATTCAGGCGCTCCGGTCTCGCAGCCCGATCAAGATCGGAA
>JAJZRT010000738.1 GCA_021802595.1 Pseudomonadota bacterium | reverse complement strand
GAAACCTTGGTCGAACTCCTCGGCCAGCATGCCCACCAAAGCCTGCTTCAGCCGGAGCGCCAACTGTTTCTGCTGGATCGTTTCGCCGGATTGGAGACCACCCTGAGCGCCGTTGCCGACCGCTATCGGCAATGGCGCCAGGCCGCCCAGCGCTGTGCCGCGTTACAGGAACAGCAGGGCAGGCAACACGAGCAGGAAGACTGGCAGCGCTTTCTGTTCACCGAGCTGGAAGCCGCCGACTTGCAGGCCGATGAATGGGAAAACCTGCGCGCCGAAGAGCAGCGCCTCGGCGCCGTGGAAAAGTTGCGGGAAGACGTACTGGCCGCTCTCGCCCGACTGGATGGAGAAGACAACGCTGCCAGTCGTGCCATCGCCGAAGCGCAACGCCATGTGCATGCCGCCCGCGCCCACGATTCCCGCCTGACGGACTGCGATGAACTGCTCAACTCGGCCATGATTCAGATCGAAGAAGCCATTACTGGCCTGCGCGCCTATGCCACCGACCTGGAGGCCGATCCGGAACGGCTCGAAAGTATCGCGCAGCGCCTGCAACTCCTGCAGGATCTGCAACGCAAGCACCACTGCGATATGGCCGGCCTGCTCGCCAAGCGGGAGTCGCTGCGCCGGGAATTGCTGAGCAGCGAAGATTTGGACGCGGCCCGCCGCGCCGCCGAGCGCGAGTTGGTCCAGGCGCGTGCGGCGTACGTCGAGGATTGCGCTGTCCTCAGCGACGCACGCCAGCGGCAGCAGGACGCGCTGGCCCAGGCCATCATCGCGCAGATCCAGCAACTGGGCATGCCCCACGCCGCTATCGAGCTACGCCTGTACAGCCATCCCGAAGCCGAAAAACAATGGCGGGATACCGGGTGGGATCAGGTGGAAATCTGGATTACCGCCAACCCCGGCCATCCCGCCCAACCCCTGGCCCGAGTTGCCTCCGGCGGCGAACTGTCACGCATCGGCCTTGCGCTGCAGGTCATCCTTGCCGCGCCGGAACGCATCGACACCCTGATTTTCGACGAAGTGGACGTGGGCATCGGCGGTGCCGTCGCCGAACGGGTCGGACGCCTGCTGCGCCGTCTCGGCGCCCGTCAGCAAGTCCTCTGCGTCACCCATCTGGCGCAGGTGGCGGCCCAGGGGCACCAGCACCTCCGGGTGGAAAAACAGGTCGTCGACGGTCAGACCCTCAGCAAGGTTCGTACCCTGGGCGATACCGATCGCCGCCAGGAAATCGCCCGCATGCTGGGTGGCATTGAAATCAATGATGCGGTTACCCAGGCGGCCGCTGCCTTGCTGGCCGGCGCCGAATCCTGAGCCCGGCGGCCCAACCCGGCACAACGCCCACCCGCCCCCGTTCAAGAGGGTGTTCAAGCGTAGCCAATGGCCTACACTAGGCCTTGACGCCAGGGTCGCTTACACTCTGGCTATCAAGGGATATTCCGGGCGCGCAAATGCGCGTCCCGTGCCGGAGAACCGATGGCGGCCGATTTCATGGAAGGACACAGCGCAGATCGCGAGTCAGCCGTTCCGACGCGCGTAGAAGATCACAGAGCCGACTCCATTCCGCGGCGGGTACTGGTGGTCGCTTTGGCGATACTGTTGCTGGTGGGCGGTGTGGTCTACGTCGCGGTTCGCTCCATTCACACCCTCGGCAACAGCAGCGATACCCTCGTCCAGGTCGGGTTGCCCCTGCAAAAACAACTGCTGCAGATTAAAAACACCCAGCATCAGGCGGAATTTTTTCGTCGGCTTGCCCAGGTGCTGCCGCAGGCGGGCTATGAAAAGACCTTCGTCCAACTGGTGACCAGCGAGGAGCGTGACCTGCAGACACTGCAACGCGCCACTCACGACCACCCCGCCCTCACTGCGGCCATACAGCAGTTGCAAAGCAGTCTGGCCGCCTATGCGCAGACCACCGGTGACAGCGTGGCCGAGGCGGCGAGCAAAGCCGCCGTCGAAGAAAAGTTCGAGGCTGTACATCTGGCGATGACCACCCTCCTTATCCGCCAGGGCGCGGCGGCGGCGGCGGCACGAACCCGTGCCGTGCAGCTCCTCTATGCACTGGTCTTCATCACCGCGTTGCTCAGCGTACTCATCCCCTGGCGAGTAGCCAGCGCCCTGACCCGGCCCCTCAAGGCTTTTCGTCGTGCCGTCGAGGATATTGGCGCGGGCAAACTGACGAATGTCGCCAGCGAAGGTCCCCAGGAGCTCCGCGATCTCGCCCGGAGCATCGAGAGCATGCAGACACGACTGCAGGAAGAGGAACGTTTGCGGCATGAATTTCTCAGCCAGGTGTCTCACGAGCTGATCACTCCGCTGGCGTCGGCCCGCTCCGGTAGCGAGCTCCTGCTCAGTGAACGCATCGGTCCGCTCTTGCCGCGACAGCGCGAAGTGCTCGAAATCATCGTCCGCCAGGTCAAGGAGTTGTACGCCGCCATCCAGGAAATGCTGGATATGCATGCCCTGCAAGCGCGTTCCCTGGACTTCTCACCACAGGACATCGCTGTCGCCGACGTGCTGCTCGACCTGCAAAAACGCATGCAACCGCTGACCGATAAAAAAAATCAAATACTGGACTGTGTCGGGTCGGAGGGACTCGGCGTCTATGCCGATCCCCAGAGACTGCGCCAGATCCTCACCAATCTGGTCAGCAACGCCCACAAGTACAGTCCGGCGGGCGGGCAGATCAAGGTTCGCGCGACGGCGCAGCAGGGGGGTACCCTTTTTTGCGTCAGCGACAATGGTCCCGGCATTCCCGATGCCTTGCTGGAACGGGTCTTTGAACGCTTCTATCAGGTGCCGGTCAGCAACCGCCTGCCCCGCGGCACGGGTCTGGGGCTTGCCATCACCCGCGAACTCGTGGGCGCCCAGGGCGGCTGGATCCGCATGCACAATCGCCCCGGAGGCGGTCTCTGCGCCGAGATCTGGCTGCCCGCCGCACGCAATACCGGAACGGTCTGATGCGCTGGTTCGCCCGGTTCTTTCCGATCCTCGCCGCGCCTGGTCTCGCCGCAGCGCTGGCTGCCTGCGCACAGCTCATGCCGCAGGCAGCCACGCCCGTCGCCCTGCCCTCCCGTCTGGCCTCTTCCGGCATGACACGTAATACACTGCTCAGCGATCTCGCCCATTGCGGATTGCCCGCATCCACCGCATGCGCGCGCATCCATGCGGCATTGGCCGAGGTTTATCTGACCCACGGCCCC
>JAJZRT010000737.1 GCA_021802595.1 Pseudomonadota bacterium | reverse complement strand
TCCAGCGCGAGGTCAAGCTCGGCGGCTCGATCCATTCCAAGGGCGTGCTCATCCTGGCCTCCTTCCTGGCGTCGCGCTACGCCGCCGAGCAGCCGCTGTCGCTGGCGGCCAGCCTGGTGTTCGAGCAGACCTACGGCCAGGTGGAAGGCGACAGCGCCTCGGTGGCCGAGCTGTGCGCGCTGCTGTCCTCGCTGGCGAACGTGCCGATCCGGCAGTCGCTCGCGGTGACCGGATCGGTCGACCAGTTCGGCCGGGTGCAGGCGATCGGCGCGGTGAACGAGAAGATCGAGGGCTATTTCGACATCTGCAGCAAGCGCGGCCTGACCGGACGGCAGGGGGTGCTGATCCCCGCTTCCAACGTGGCGCACCTGATGCTGCGCCGCGACGTGGTCGAGGCGGCGGCGGCCGGGCGCTTCCACGTCCATGCGGTGGACACCGTGGACGAGGCGCTCGAACTGCTGACCGGCATTCCGGTGGGGGCGCCCGATGTCGAGGGCAGCCTCGATCAGCGCGTGGCGCAGCGGCTCAAGCATCTGTCCGACCTGCGGCGCGCCTATGCCAGGAAGGCCGCCCCCGGTCCCGGAGACAGGCACGAATATGGCGATGCATGAGCGACCCGCCGTTTCCCGCATATGGGTGGCGCTCGACGCATCGCCGCGCAGCATCGCCGCGCTGACGGCGGCGGTCGAGCTGGCGGCGGGCCTCGACGCGGAACTGGCCGGGCTGTTCGTCGAGGACATCGGCCTGCAGCACCTGATCGGCCTGCCATTCGCCCGCGAATTCAGCCTGCTGTCGGGCGCGGGCCAGCCGCTGTCGCAGGGCGACATGGAGCGCACATGGCGACGCGAGGCGGCGACCCTCCAGCGCCAGCTGGCCGAGGCGGCGGGAAGCCTGCGCCTGCGCTGGTCGTTTCATGTCGCGCGCGGCAGGGTGGCGGCGGAAGTGAGCACCCTGGCCCAGGCGTTCGACCTGATCGTGCTGGGCAGGCGCTCGGGCATCCCGCTTGTGCGCGTGTCCCGGACCACGATCCGCCCCGCGGCCAGCCAACCGCAAACCGGGCCGGTGCTGGCGCTGTTCGACGACAGCCCGGCTTCCGTCCGGAACCTGGATCTGGCCATCCTGCTGGCAAGCCGTCACGGCGCCGAATTGCGGCTGTTGATCGACGCGGACACCGAGGCGGCATACCGGCAGGTCTGCGCGACCGGCCAGGCCGCGCTGAAGGCGCGGGGTGCCCGTGCGAACTGCGTGTGGCTAAACGGGATAAATGGGTCTAACTTGATTCAAGAGGCCCGTCGTGAAGCGGCGGGCTGCCTGGTGCTGCCTGGCAAGGAGCGTTTCCTCGGGAAGGAAGGCCTGGAACGGGTGCTGGACGAGATCGAATGCCCGATCGTCCTGACCGGATGACACGCGCGACAGACAGATGAACGAATCGGCGCAGACCGATGAATCCGCAATCTGAACGGGGGATGACGAGATGAAGACGCCGCTGCAAATCACGTTCCGCGATATCGAGCATTCCGACGCACTCGAGGCGCATATCCGCGAAAAGGCCGGGAAGCTGGAGACCTTCTTCGAGCCCATCATGTCCTGCCGGGTGGTGGTGGAAATGCCGCACCAGCACAAGCACCAGGGCCGCTTCTTCAACGTACGCATCGACATCGGCGTCCCGGGCAGCGAGATCGTGGTGAACCGCGACCGGCACGAAGACGTGTATGTCGCCCTGCGCGATGCCTTCGATGCGGCGAGGCGCCAGCTGGACGACTATTCCCGGCGTCTGCGCCGGGAAACCAAGACCCACGAACCGGAATACATCGGCGAGGTGGTGCGGATCTATCCGGACGAGGGCTACGGCTTCATCCGACGCAGCGACGGCGACGAACTGTACTTCAATGCCGACAATCTGGTGAACGCCACGCTCACCCAGCTCAACGAGGGCGATGCCGTGAAATTCATCGAGGACAGCTCGATTGCCGAGAGCTTGCAGGCCAAGCGCGTGAGCGTCGGCCAGCACCACCTGCCGGAATAGATCAGGCCGCGCCGCGGTGCGCGGCCTGATGCCGGCGGCACAGTCCCTCGCGCACCAGCGCCGATTCGAACTCGGCGAAGCGGCTCGCCGGGTGGCCATCGGCCGCCCACGCCTGGCGCAGCCGGGCCAGTGCATGCTCCGCCTCGTCGGCGGGCCGCACGTAGCCCAGCGCGGTCGCCGCAGCGAGGGCCAGCGGCGACAGCGGCGGCTCGGCCCGGGCCCAGAGGCCGCGCAGCTCCCGCAGGAAAATGCCGGCGGTCGTGTCGCCGATGCCCTTGCCCAGCGCCTTGATCCGGTTCTCCAGGTCGCGCGGATCGGCGGCGGCAGCGTGCAAGGCATCGAGGCTGCCGCCATAGTCGCGCATCAGTGCGGTGCAGACCTCGATCAGCTTGGTGGCGGTCTTGTAGTCGTAGCGCACATAGCCGCCGGCATCGAGGAGGGCGACCAGGCCGTCCCAGCCGGTCGCCAGGATCTGCGCCGGCGTGAGCAGGCCGTGGGCGGCGAACCCTCGCCAGGTGCGGGTGGCGATCGGCTCTGCAATGCGCGTGCCATACAGCATGGCGGCGAGCAACCACTTGAAGCGCTCGTCCGCGTCGGGCGCGGCGAGATCGATGCCGAGCGCATGGGCATAGCGGCCGCCGAGATTTTCCACCAGTGCGCCCGGCGTGATTGCCGTCATGGCCGGACCTCGCAAACGAGCCGGTTGCTTCGGCGCTCAAGCGCGGTGCCCAGTTCGGCGCACAGGCTTTCCATGCGTGCGGCGATCGCCGCGAAATCCTCGCCGCGGGCCAGCGCGACCCGGGCAAGGCCAAGCGTGACCGGGATCAGTTCGATGCGCCGCAAACGGCCCTGCCCGAACATCAGTTTGAACAGGCAGGAGCGGTCGTTGCGCAGCTGCGGATCGACCGCGTAGTCGTCGATGAAGTCGCCGGTGTCATAGAGGATGGGCTTGCCCTGGTGGAGCTCGATGCCCTGGCAGACATGGGCGCTGTGGCCGTACACCACGTCCGCCCCGAGTTCGATCACCCGCCGGGCGAAGCGGCGGAAGTCCGTGGCGGGACGCTCGACGAAATTGGCGCCCCAGTGGTTGGAGAACACCACCAGTTCGGCTCCCGATGCGCGTGCGGCACCGATGGCATCCGCCACCCTTGCCAGCGTGTCCGCGTCGAGCGAGACCGC
>JAJZRT010000736.1 GCA_021802595.1 Pseudomonadota bacterium | reverse complement strand
CCGCGGTCGACGCCATGCTTGCCGGCAACACGCTGGGCGAGGCCGGCCACCGCGTGGTGATCGAGGAATGCCTGCTCGGCGAGGAAGCCAGCTTCATCGTCATGGTCGACGGCGAGCACGTGCTGGCGCTCGCCTCCAGCCAGGATCACAAGCGCCTGCAGGACGGCGACAGCGGCCCCAACACCGGCGGCATGGGCGCCTATTCGCCGGCGCCGGTGGTCACTCCCGAGCTGCACGCGCGCATCATGCGCGAGGTGATCCACCCCACCGTCGAGGGCATGGCGGCCGACGGTATCCGCTACACCGGCTTTCTGTATGCCGGCATCATGGTCGGCGCCGACGGCGCGCCCAAGGTGCTCGAATTCAACTGCCGCATGGGCGACCCCGAAACCCAGCCGATCATGATGCGGCTGAAATCCGATCTGGTCGCCCTGCTGGAAGCCGCCGTCAACGGCAGGCTCGACCAGGTCGAGGCCGAGTGGGACCGCCGCACCGCGCTCGGCGTGGTGCTCGCCGCCGCCGGCTATCCGGACGCCCCGCAGAAAGGCGCCGTCATCGGTGCGCTGCCCGCCGCTGCCGAAGACCTGCATATCTTCCACGCCGGAACGGCCACCCAGGACGGCCGCACCGTGGTGAGCGGCGGCCGCGTGCTGGCGGTGACCGCCCTCGGCGACAGCGTGCGCATGGCGCAAAAGCGCGCCTACGAAGCGATCGCGGGCATCCACTTCGACGGCATGCAATATCGCCGCGACATCGGCTGGCGCGCGCTTGACCGGAAAAAGTGAGACCGCAAGCGGTGAGCCGTGAACGGTGACATCGACGCGCTGCGCGCGCATTTGCGGCGGGGCGGCCTGATCGCCTACCCGACCGAGTCCTGCTACGGCCTCGGCTGCGATCCGCGCAATTCGCAGGCACTGAAACGACTGATTCGACTGAAAGGCCGCAGCGCCGCCAAGGGCATGCTGCTGATCGCCGACCATTTCCGGCGGCTCCGGCCGTTTGTCCGCCCCTTGAACAGCGCCGACCGGGCTCGGGTTGAGCAAACCTGGCCCGGCCCCGTCACCTGGGTCGTTCCCGCCTCCGCGGCCTGCCTGCCCGATCTGACCGGCGGCCGGCCCACGATCGCGGTGCGCGTCACCGCCCACCCCGGCGCTGCGCACCTGTGCCGCGCGCTCCGCATGGCGCTGGTCTCCACCAGCGCCAACCGAAGCGGCAAAAAACCCGCCCGAAACGCATCGGAATGCCGCAGAATATTCGGCGCGCGAGTGCGCGTGGTCGACGGCCGCATCGGCCAGCGCCGCCGGCCCTCGACCCTGATCGATCTTGCAACCGGAACGATACTTCGACCCTGATGCCTGCCCACACCTTCGACACCACCGCCGTCAAAACCTGGCTGCTCGACCTGCAGGCGCGCATCGTCGCCGCACTGGAGGATGCCGATGGCCACCCCTTCCGCACCGACGCCTGGGCGCGCCCGGAAGGCGGCGGCGGCATCTCGCGCCTGATCGAGGAAGGCCGCGTATTCGAACGCGGCGGCGTGAACTTCTCGCATGTCACGGGCAGCCAGCTGCCGCCGTCAGCGAGCGCGCATCGTCCCGAACTCGCCGGCCGCCGCTGGGAAGCGATGGGCGTGTCGCTGGTGCTGCACCCCCGCAACCCCTACGCGCCGACGGTGCACATGAACGTGCGCTGCTTCGTCGCGCTGAAGGATGGCGAAGCGCCGGTCTGGTGGTTCGGCGGCGGCATGGATCTGACGCCCTACTACGGCTTCGCCGAGGATGCGACGCACTTTCACGCCACCTGCAAGAGCGCTCTTGACCCGTTTGGCGCCGACCTGCATCCGCGCTTCAAGGACTGGTGCGACCGCTACTTCTTCCTCAAGCATCGCAACGAGCCGCGCGGCATCGGCGGCGTATTCTTCGACGATTTTTCCGAAGGCGGCTTCGACCAGGCCTTCGGCATGACGAAAAGCGTCGGCGATGCGTTCCTCGCAGCCTACCTGCCCATCCTCGAACGCCGCAAGGACACCGCGTACGGCGAGTGCGAACGCGATTTCCAGGCCTACCGGCGCGGACGCTACGTCGAGTTCAACCTGGTCTACGACCGCGGCACCCTGTTCGGACTGCAGTCGGGCGGACGCACCGAATCGATCCTGATGTCGCTGCCTCCAATCGTGAAATGGCGCTACGACTGGCACCCCGAGCCCGGCACGCCGGAAGCCGCGTTGTATGCCGATTTCCTCGTCGCACGCGCCTGGGTCTGACCGATGAACAAGGTTCCGCGTCGCATCCTGATCGGCCTGGGCGTCCTGCTGCTGGTCGTCGGCCTGGTCGGGCTCATCGCCTATGAGTTGCTGTCGTCGGCACTGGAGGCCAAATACCTCGCCAGGGCCGCCCAGAAGATGACCTGGCAGATCCGGCCAGGACCGTCCGACCGCATCCGCTATCCTGGCCAGGGCCCCTACGACGTGCGGCTCGGCTACAGCACGCTGCCGCATTTCCTGGCCCGGCTCGACAAGGCGGGCTGGCAGATCGACCAGCAGGCCCGGATCAGCATCCAGATGGCACGGGCGAGCGAGCTCGGCCTGTTCCTGCCGTATCACGAAAAGGACCAGACGGGCCTCAGCCTGCTCGACAGCGACGGCAAGCCGTTGTACCGGTCGCTGCACCCGACGCGGGTATACCGCCACTTCGACGAGATTCCGAAGGTCCTGGTCAACTCCCTGCTCTACATCGAGAACCGCGAACTGCTGACCGAGCAGTTCCCCACGCGCAACCCGGCAGTGGAGTGGGACCGTCTCGCCGAGGCGCTGATGGAAAAAGGCATCAGCCTGGTCGACAAGAACCGCAACGTGCCCGGCGGCAGCACCCTGCCGACCCAGATCGAGAAATACCGCCACTCTCCCGAGGGGCTGACCAGCAGCATGAGCGAGAAGCTGCGGCAGATGGCGACCGCCAGCCTGCGCGCCTACCTCGACGGCCCCAACACGCTGCCGATGCGCAAGAAAACGGTGATGGCCTACCTGAACACCGTGCCGCTGGCCGCAGCGCCGCGCTTCGGCGAGGTCAACGGCATCGCCGACGGGCTGTGGGCCTGGTACGGGCTGGATTTCGACGAGATCAACAAGACCCTGGACAAAGGCCCGCGCGCCGGCGAGACCGCCTACGCAAGTGCGCTGAAGCACGTGCTGTCGCTGGTCATCGCCGAACGCCG
>JAJZRT010000735.1 GCA_021802595.1 Pseudomonadota bacterium | reverse complement strand
GACCTCTGGACCGCACAGAAGTGGTCTCAATCCAGCCACTCCGAGACGACGGACATGTCCAGGTTTGCTCGCTCCGCAGCAGAACTTGCGAGACTCAATCTGTGGAAACATCGAATGAGCGCCGAGAGCTTTCCCTGGCCCATCTCGTTGAGCCACCTGGCGCTCCAAGGGGCAGGCGAGGGAAGAGTCATCCTCTTCGTCGAGCCCGTGCGAAACGTAGCCGTCACCGGCGTGCAAATGGAAGACGATGTCGACTTCTCGAGCTCAGTGGGCCGTGCGCCGTGCGCAGCTCCTTCTTCAATGCTTCTTCCCGCTCCGTTGGAGCGCCTAGTCTTGCCTGCGGCTCTCGACGGCACCGACGGGCAACACCGCATCCGGGACGAGCCCTGTCGCGTCGCAGCGTCAAACGATCGCGAAGCGGTCCAGGCGTGGATCCTCAGTAGCGCAGCAACGCCGTCGACTGCAACGGTGTATCGGTCGGCAGGTGAGCGCTTGCTCAACTGGTGCTGGATCGAAAAGGGAAAGGCGCTGTCGTCCTTGGAGCGAGAAGATTTTGCGGAATTTGCGCAATTCCTGGCGAATCCCGTACCCATCGATCGCTGGATCGGTCCTCGGGCCGCACGCGACTCGCCACAGTGGCGTCCCTTCACGCAGGCCCTGGGCCCGACTACCTGTGTTTGCATGCTGGCCAGCATCAAGGCGTTGCTTCGCTGGCTCGCTGATCAGCGCTATGCCATGCTCAGGCTGCATGCAGGCAGGCGGTATTTCGATAGGGACGGCATCTCGGATGTAGCTCCGATCTACCACTTCCGGCCGATCTCGCGGACAGCGCCGCTTACGATGGACGAGTGGCTCTGGATACGCCGCGCCTTGGGCGATCTCGAGCGCGACAGTGACGGCCAGCCCATTCGACTCATCGTGGAGCTGATGTATTACGGAAGCCTGAGTTGGCAACAGATTGCCAAACTGACGTTTTCGAGCGTCCAGCCAGCCGAGAGCGATGACGCCTGGCGCGTTTGGATCGATTGCGGGAAAGAGAACGACCACGCCTATCCGGTCGCGGCGCCCCCGCCACTGGCACGCACACTACGCGCGTGGCTGCGGGCCCATCGCGACATGGAGGTGAAGTCGCTACTTCAGGAGCCGCTCCTGGCGAAGGATCCTTCGCTGCCGCGACGCCTCCTTCGCCCGGTCATGACGCGAGCCGCGGCGCAAGCGAGAGCTGCTGGGAGTGACGCGATCGCCGAGAGCCTTGAGCATCGATCAGCACGCATGCTAAAGAATGCGTTCACCCTGCATGAGCGCGCGCTGCTCGAAGGGCTAGGACCATCTGCGTCTTGGGGAGACGGGGGAGCCTCCAGTCCGACCGAAAATCTTCGCCGTCGCTGGAAGGGCTGCGAAGTGCTATGGGCGCCACTTGATGAAGCCATCTCCGAGGATTCCGAGAAGTTCAGCGAGGATCGATTCTGCGACAAAAATGTCCACAACTCGACCTTACCGCGACGTAAATTGCCTTCGCATCTTGTTTGAGGCCAAAGGAGGAAATTGTTGTCGCAAAAATTGGGTTTCAAGAAGGGAAATGTTGTCGGCTTACTTTCTCACCGAAACCGGGAATCTCGAGCTTGCCGCGGCCTGTACCGCATTTAACATAATGCAAATATGCGCCGATCCAGATGGCGCAGGCCCGCGCGAATGACGGTCTTGCCGCGGATCGTGCTCCCGCCGATCCGGCTACCACTGGCCGGGCTTGCGCCCGCTGTCCAATGCCCGGCCCAGCAGCTCGGCGGTGTCCTTGTGCGACTGCTTCATCGCCAGATCCATCGCGGTGAAACCCATCGCGTTGCGCAGCTTCGGATCGGCGCCGGCGGCCAGCAGCAGGCGCACGGTCGACGCATGGCCGAAATACGCGGCCATCATCAGCGGCGTGGTGCCGTTGGGCGCCTGCTGGTTCACCCGCGCCCCGTGGGCCAGCAGGAACTTCACCAGCTCGTCGTGACCGTTGGTGGCGGCGTAGGACAAGGCCGACCAGGCCGGCGCCTGGCCCGGCGGGTTGACCTGCGCGCCGCGCGCCACCAGCTGCTCCGCCAGGTCCCGGTAGCCGCGCAGACAGGCGATCATCAGCGCCGTCTCGCCCTCCGGGTTGCGCTGGTCCGGGCGCAGGCCCGGCTGCTCGATCAGCACCCGGGCCACCTTCAGCGCGTGGTTCTGCAGCGCCAGGTACAGCGCGCTGTTGCCGTGGGAATCCACCGCGTTGGGGTCGAAGCCCTGGCGCAGCAGCTCGCGCACCTCGCCGACGTCGTCGGTCTGCAGGGCGCGGAAAAAATCCGTGAAGGCCCCGGCTCGCGCCGGCAGGCCCGCGGCCAGCCAACCGGCCGCGGCGCCCGCCCGCAGCAGCCAACGGCGTCTGGACAGGGGTTGTTCCACGTTCATACAGTGCTTGAAGTCAATGCGCTATCGGTTTGAAAAGCCTGTCGAAATTCGCTTCCGTGAACTCCTCGACATGGGCTTCCTCGCAGCCCCGCAGCTGGGCCAGGAAACGCGCCACGTAGCGCGTGTAGCCGGGCTGATTGGTCTGCCCGCGATGCGGCACCGGTGCCAGGTAGGGGCTGTCGGTCTCCACCAGGATGCGATCCTCGGGCAACTTCCTGGCCACCTCCTGCAGGTCCTTGGCGTTCTTGAAGGTCAGGATGCCCGACAGGGAGATGTAGAAGCCCAGGTCCAGCGCGGCGCGCGCCACTTCCCAGGTCTCCGTGAAACAGTGCAGCACGCCTCCGCAGTCGGCGGCGCCCTGCTCGCGCATCATCGCCAGGGTGTCGTCCGCCGCCGCCCGGGTGTGGATCACCAGCGGCTTGCCCACCTCGCGCGCGGCCTGGATGTGCACCGCGAAGCGATCGCGCTGCCACTGCATCTGCGCATGCGTGCGCCCTTCCAGGCGGTAGTAGTCCAGCCCGGTCTCGCCCAGCGCCAGCACCTTCGGATGGCGCGCCCGCGCCACCAGCGTGGCCTGGTCCACCTCCGGCTCGTGTTCGGTGTCGGGATGCACCCCCACGGTGGCCCAGACGTTGGCATGGCGCTCGGCGAAGCCCAGCACCTGGTCGAACTCCGCGACCTGGGTGCTGATGTTCAGCGCGCGCAGCACGCCGTGCTCGCGCATCGCGGCGAGGATCTCGTCCTCGCGCTCGCGCAGGCCGGGAAAGTTCAAGTGGCAATGCGA
>JAJZRT010000734.1 GCA_021802595.1 Pseudomonadota bacterium | reverse complement strand
GGCGTGTGGCAGCAGGCGCGCCCCGAATTTCGCCTGCGGGGGGTGCGCCTGCACGACGCGCAGGGCCGCGCCGCGCTTTACCTGCCCGAACTCGAGGCCGCGTTTGCCTGGCGTTCGCTGCTGTTTCTGGAGCCGCGCTTCAATCGCATCGAGTTGCAGGGGCTGGCGTTCGGGGTGCGGCGCGCGCGCGACGGCCATTTCTATATCGGCGGCATTCCGGCCAACCCGGGCGACCCCGGCAGCGGTTTTTCCAGCTGGCTGCTGCGCCAGGGGCGGGTGCATGTCGGCAACGCCACGCTCAGTTGGCTGGACGAGATGCGCAATGCCCCGCCGCTGATCCTTACCGCAGTCGATTTCACCCTGACCAATAGCCGCCGCAGCCACCGCCTGCAATTGCATGCTGTGCCGCCGCCCAGTCTGGCTCAGCCGCTGACGGTCGACGCGAATCTGAGCGCACGCAATGCGGACGACCTCAAGACCTGGAACGGCAGCATCGATGCCAGCCTGACGCAGCTGTCGTTTCCGCAACTGGGCGCCTGGCTGGCCTTGCCGTATCAGCCCCGGCAGGGCCAGGGAACGCTGAACATGCGGTTCGAGCTGGCGCGCGGCGCGCTGACCGGGGTGACCACGACGCTGGCTCTGCGCGCGATCGAAACCGAGCTGGGCGATGGCCTGCCTGCGCTGAGGCTGGACGCGGTGCGAGGCCGGGCCACCTGGCAGCAGGGTCCCGACGGTCAGCGCGTGGCGCTTGAAAACCTGCGCGTGGCGCGTCCGGGTGCCGCTCTGGGTGCACCGTTCAACGCGGGCCTGACCTGGAACGCCACGTCGCGTGAGTTCACGGCACGGGCGCTCAGCCTGGGCGGCTGGCAATCGATCTTGCCGAGCTTGCCCATGGAGGCGGCCTTGCGTGCGCGCCTGCATACCCTGCAGCCGCAGGGGCGCTTCGATGAATTGCGGTTCCGCTGGCGCGGCGCGCAGCCCGGGCTGGACAACTTCAATGTCGCCGCCCGCTTTAGCGGCCTGGGGGTGACGGCGGTGGACAATCAGCCCGGTCTGTCCAACCTTTCCGGACGCGTCGAGGGAGACGCGCGCGCCGGCGAGTTCGCGATCGAGTCGAAGCAGTTCGGGCTCAGTCTGCCCAGTCTGTTCCGCGAGCCGTCGTTCGGCTTCGACAGCGTGCAGGCGCGCGGCAGCTGGAAGAAAACGGCGCGCGGCCGCCGCGTTACCCTGGACGAAATGGCGTTTGCCAGCCCCGACATGGCGGGCACGGCCAGGGGGCACTACGAATTGATCGCCGGCCAGCCCGGTGTAATCGATCTGAGCGCGCATCTGAGCCGCGCCGAGGGCACGGCGGTGTACCGCTACTTCCCGAAAAAGATCGGCGATCACACGGTCAACTGGGTGAGGCGGGCCGTCGTGGCCGGGCATTCCGACAATGTGCGGCTGAACCTCAAGGGCGACCTGAGGCAGTTCCCCTTCGAGCACGGCAACGGGGTGTTTCGCGTCGATGTTCAGGCCAGGGACGCCGTGATCGACTACGTGCCGGGCTGGCCGCGCATCGAGGGCATCCAGGGGCGCGTGCTGTTTCAGGGCAAGACGATGGAGGTGACTGCCAGTCAGGCGCGGATTTTCGGGGTGGCGCTGGCGCCGGTGAAGGCCGTCATTCCCGACCTGATCCATCATGAAGAGCTGTTGCATATCGACGGCGAGGCCAACGGCCCCATCCAGGATTTCATCCGCTTCGCCAACGTCAGCCCGGTCGGGGAACGGTTGCGGGGGGTCACCCGTGGCGTGGAGAGCAGCGGCCCGATGAAACTTGCCCTGAAACTGATTGTTCCGCTGCGCCACCCCCACGACACCACGCTGGCCGGCCGGCTGTCGTTTTTGGGCGATAGCCTGCGCCCGGCCGGACTGCCGTGGCTTGATCGGGTGCGCGGGGACATCGCGTTCACGCATGACAGCCTGACGGCGAAGAACATGACGGCGCAGTTTCTCGGCGGCCCGCTGCGCATCGACACTGCCACCCGTGATGGCCGGGTGCAGATTGTGGCGCAGGGCCGCGCCACCGCTGCGGGCATGACGCCCTTGCTCGGGGCGGAATGGGGCGCGCGCTTGTCGGGGCAGACTGCATGGCGCGGCCAGCTTGACCTGGAGCCGGCGGGCGAGCGCATCCGTGTGGAATCCGATCTCGTCGGGCTGAGCTCCAGCCTGCCCGCGCCGCTGGCGAAAGCCGCCGCGCAGCCGCTGCCGCTGCGGGTGATACGCCAGCCACACGGCGAGGGCCGGCTGCATGAGGTGCAGCTGGGGCAAACCGTCAGCGCAGTGTGGCTCAGCAGCGCGGCAGACGGCTTCGGCCGTGGCGAAATCCGCTTTGGCGCGGACGCGAAACTGCCGGGCGAGCCCGGCCTGCGTCTGGCCGGCAGCGGACGCGGCCTCGACATAACGGGCTGGGCGGCGCTGCTGCCCAAGGGGGGCAAGTCGACCCTGCCGCTTGCATCCGTGGATATCGGGTTTGACGCACTGGATCTGATGGGACGCCGCTATCGGGCAGTGCGCCTGCAGGGCGGCACCCGCAACGGCCTGTTGCGCACCCAGGTGACCGGGCACGACCTGGACGGCGTGCTGACCTATCGCCCGGCCGGGGAGCTGCCCGCGCGCGTGACGGCGCAGTTCAGGCAGTTGACCATTCCGGCGGCGGCGCCCGCAACCGGTCAGGCGGACGGCATCCGCATGAAGGCCGTGGATTTTCCGGCGCTGGATCTGGCAGTGGAGGATTTTCGTCTGGAGGAACGCGCGCTAGGGCGGCTGGCGATGACGGCGCGCGGCTCGCCGCAGGGGATGGTGATCGACAGCCTGCTGCTCACGCATCCCGATAGCGTGTTCCGCATGAGCGGCCTGTGGCACGACGGCGCACAGAGCGAAACCCGCGCCGAGCTGAGTCTGCAGGTGCTGGATGCGGGCCAGTTCCTGAGCCGCTTCGGGTTTCCCGGCGCGCTCAAACGCGGCAGTGCGGAGATCCAGGGCAACGCGACCTGGATCGGCACGCCCGCCGATTTCGCGTTCGACACGCTGGCCGGGAAGCTCGACTTCAAGGCCCGCGGCGGGCAGTTTCTCAAGATCAGCCCCGGTGCCGGCAAACTGCTCGGCGTGTTGAGCCTGCAATCGCTGCCGCGCCGGTTGAACTTCGATTTCCGTGATATCTTCAATCAAGGCTATGCC
>JAJZRT010000733.1:362-3219 GCA_021802595.1 Pseudomonadota bacterium | reverse complement strand
AGGTCGGCGCACATCACGATCAGCTCGGCATCGACGTCCGGCCCGGCAAAGCCGAGCGCCTCGACGCCGACCTGATGGAACTGCCGGTAGCGTCCCTTCTGCGGGCGCTCGTGGCGGAACATCGGGCCGGTGTACCACAGCCGCTTGCCGCCGTCGTACAGCAGGTTGTGCTGGATCACCGCGCGCACCGAGGAGGCCGTGCCTTCCGGACGCAGCGTCAGCGACTCGCCGTTGAGCTCGTCGACGAAGGTGTACATCTCCTTCTCGACGATGTCGGTCACTTCGCCGATGGCGCGCTTGAACAGGCCGGTGTGCTCGAGGATGGGCGTGCGCATCTCGCGGTAGCCATAACGCCGCAGCCAGTCGCGCACGATCGCCTCGAAGCCCTGCCAGGTGTCGGTGACGTCGGGCAGGCAGTCGTTCATGCCGCGCACGGATTGAATGTTGTTGCTCATAAATTAATCAGGAAGAATGCGCATCACGCAGCGCCGTAATGGCTGCGCACATAGTCCTCGACGATCGCCTGGAATTCCGCGGCAATCCGCTCGCCCTTCAGTGTCACGGTCTTTTCGCCGTCGACGTACACCGGCGCGACCGGCACTTCGCCGGTGCCGGGCAGCGAGATGCCGATATTGGCGTGCTTGGATTCGCCGGGGCCGTTGACCACGCAACCCATCACCGCGACCTGCATCGATTCGACGCCGGGATACTGGCTGCGCCACACCGGCATCTGGGTGCGCAGATAGGTTTCGATGTCCTGCGCCAGCTCCTGGAACACGGTCGAGGTGGTGCGGCCACAGCCCGGGCAGGCCGTGACCTGGGGGGTGAACGCGCGCAGCCCCAGTGCCTGCAGGATTTCCTGGCCGACGCGGACTTCCTGGGCACGCTCGCCGCCCGGTTCGGGCGTCAGAGAAATGCGGATGGTGTCGCCGATGCCTTCCTGCAGCAGCACGGCCAGCGCGGCAGTCGAGGCGACGATGCCCTTGCTGCCCATGCCGGCCTCGGTCAGCCCCAGGTGCAGCGGATAGTCGCACTGCGACGCCAGGTCGCGGTATACGGAAATCAGGTCCTGCACCCGGCTCATCTTGCACGACAGGATGATCCTGTCGCCGCCAAGACCGATTTCCTCGGCTTTCTTCGCGGACTCGAGCGCGGAGGCGACCATGGCGCGGCGCATCACCACCTCGGCATCCTCCGGCTGCGCCAGACGCGCGTTCTCGTCCATCATGCGCGCGGCCAGCGCCTGGTCGAGGCTGCCCCAGTTGACGCCGATGCGCACCGGCTTGTCGTACTGGCACGCCACCTCGATCAGGGTGGCGAACTGCTCGTCGCGCTTGCTGCCACGCCCGATGTTGCCGGGGTTGATCCTGAGCTTGGCCAGCGCCTGCGCGCACTCGGGCACCTGGGTCAGCAACTTGTGGCCGTTGAAATGGAAATCGCCGATCAGCGGCACGCGGCATCCCAGCACATCGAGCCGCTCGCGGATGCGCGGCACGGCAGCCGCCGCCTCCAGCGTGTTGACAGTGATCCGCACCAGTTCGGAGCCGGCCTCGGCGAGCGCCTGCACCTGGCGCACGGTGGCTGCGACATCGACGGTGTCGGTGTTGGTCATCGACTGCACCACCACAGGTGCATCGCCGCCGATCAGGACATTGCCGACCCGCACCTGGCGGGTGGGGCGGCGGACAATCTGGGACATCATTCTTCCTGTGGCTAGTTTCGAGCGTGGCTACTCTTCGAGGGTAAACCGGGCAACCGTCACGTCGATGAAAGGTTTCAAATCGATCGGGCGGCCGTTGTAGGTCATGCGCGCCTGTGCGGCATTGCCGATCACCACCTCGAACGGCGGACGGCCGCGCACATCGACGCTGCTGCCGGGCTGATTGAGCTGGCGGTGCAGCACGCGGCCGCTAGCATCCTTGATTTCGGCCCAGGCCTCCGCGCCGAATTCGAGATGAAGCATGCCGTTGGCCGTCGCCGGTTCGTGCGTGACAGGCACCTCGGCCGCGGCCGGCGGTTCGTCCACGGGCGTTGCGGACCCGGCCACTGCATCCGGCGTTGCGGACTCGACCACGGGCGTTACGGGCTCGGCCGCCACATCCGGCGTTGCGGGAAGCGCCTTCTGCGGCACCGGCGGCGTCGGTTTCGTCCTGGCGACGACAGGCGGCGACACAACCGGCACCCGGCTGACCGGGCCTTCGTCCCCCTCGCTGTTGAGCCACAGATACAAGCCCACGGGCAGCGCCACCACCAGCAGTGCACCCAGCAACAGGAGAATCAGCCACGGCGAGGTCAGCCAGGAACGCTGCTCAGGCGGTTCGGCACGGCTGACCGCAGCCGGTTCGGCCGCGGCCCCCTGCATGCGCGCCAGCAGCGCGTCGGCATCGAGCCCCAGCAGGCGAGCGTAGTTGCGCACAAAACCACGCGCGAACACGGGTTGCCCCAGACTCTCGAAATCGTCCGCCTCCATCGCCTCGACCTGGCGGTGCATCAGGCGCAGGCGCGCCGCGACCTCATCCAGCGTGAAACCCTGCGCATCGCGGGCATCGCGCAGCATCTGCCCGACCGAGGTCAACGTGACCTCGTTCATTCGTATTGCCCCGCATGCAGCATGCGTGCCTCGGTCGAATCAGGGAAGCGTTTGCGCAGTTGCAGGCCGTAGGCCGCCTCCTGGGCACGATCGCCCAGCTTGCGCTCCAGCCGCACACTGAGCCACAGGCTTTCTGCGCTCGGCGGCGCCAGTTCGTCGTGGCGGGCCAGCAGGCGTTGCGTCTCGACGAGGCGCCCCTGGCGGAAATGCAGGCCGGCGAGCTTGAGCAACGTATTGGGATTGTCGGGCTGCAGCTTGAGCGATTTC
>JAJZRT010000733.1:0-352 GCA_021802595.1 Pseudomonadota bacterium | reverse complement strand
GGCCAGCGCGAGATCGCCCTTCTTCTCGGCACACTGGCCGGCATTCGCCATCGCCAGTTCAGGCTGCGTATACAGGGGGTTGCGCAGGGCGGAAGCGAACTGTTCCAGTCCTTCGTCGTAGCGGCCACGGGTGCAGAGAAACCAGCCGTAGTTGTTGCGCGCTTCGGAGTCGCTGCGATCGAGATCGATCGCACGACGGAAGTTTTCTTCCGCCAGTTTGTCCTCCGCGAGTTCCATGTAGATCCGACCGTAGATATTGTAGGCCGGCCCGAAGCGGCTGTCGGCCAAGATCGCCTTGCGCAATTCATCGAGCGCGACCTTGTACTGGGCGCGGGCGAGATAGGCCGCCGCC
>JAJZRT010000732.1 GCA_021802595.1 Pseudomonadota bacterium | reverse complement strand
GGTGTTGCGCAGATGCGCCAGCACTGGCAGGTCCTGCTGCGCCATGAACTGCTCGAGGGTGACGCCGGCACGGGTGCGCGGATCGACGCGCATCCCCACCACGCCGACAAAGGCATGGCCCTTGCGTACCGCTTTTTCGGCATGCAGCGCGGCGAGAAAATCCTGGCTGGCGCGGATGTCGAACAGCGAAGGTGCGATCGGCACCGCCACCTTGTGCGCCAGCTTCAGCGCGCGCTCGAGGTTCTTGCCGTGCAGCCCGGCGGGCGAGTCGATCACCAGCCAGTCGCTGCCCCCCTTCTGCCCTTCACGCAGCAGTTCGATCGGCGGCAACGTCGCATCGCGCATCGCCAGCCATTGGGTGGCGGACTTCTGGCGGTCAAGGTCCAGCATCGCCACGCGCTCGCCCTTCGACGCCAGATAGCCGGCGAGGTTGGTCGACAGCGTCGTCTTGCCGCTGCCGCCCTTGGGGTTGGCCACCAGAATCACGCGCATGTCGCTCCCCTTCTGCCGGATGGATTTACAAAGGCTCGATGCTGTACGTCACGGTCAGCGTGTGCGTCGCGCCCGGCGCCACGGTGACGACGTTGTCCATCGCGTTGGCCGATTCGACGCACACCATTTCGCGCCAGCCGGCGCCCGACTTGCCGCGCCCCATGTCGCCCATCTTCTCGGCCTTCTCTGTCCACGGCGTCCACACGATGGTGGACTGCGAACCGGTCTTGGCGATGCGGATGCGGCGCTTGAGCCCGGCATCCACGATCACGCAGTCGGCCGGCGTATCGACATAAACGCGATCGACCTCGCCGCTGAAGCCGATGGCCCCGCTTTGTTTCCTGGTGGCGAAGTTGTCGACCTTGTCGTGATAGGTCGCGCCTTCCAGCCCGAGGACGTTCACTGCGCCGATGTCGCTGATCTGCAGATAGGTATGCAGCGCCTCGCCGATCTGCACCGGCGCCTTGCCCTCGTTGGTCGTGGCGAGCCGCATTTCCAGCTTGTCACCCACCACCACCGTCAGCGCCAGTCGCGTGGCATGCGGCCACTGCGTGCGGGTCTGTTCGTTGTCCACCAGTTGCAACGTGATCTCGGTCCTGGCGTCGTTGCGCTTGCGGCTGCCGGTCACCGTCCACGGCACGGTGCGCGCGAAGCCATGCGCGGGATAGCCGGATTCCGAATCGTGCGCGCCGAACCACGGCCAGCACACCGGCGCGCCGCCGCGGATCGACTTGCCGGCGGCGAACTTGGCGGCGTCGGACACCCACACCACCGGTTCCTGCTGCGACTTGGGGCGATAGCTCACCACGTGCGCGCCTTGCAGGCAGATCGTCGCACGGCCGCCATGGTTGTCGATGTCGGCGTAGGTGAGGCCACCGGCGCCGGTACGGAAACTCAGCTGGCCCGGAATGGCGAAGCGCGCCAGCGGGTCGGCGTGCGATTGCGCTTCGGTCGGATGCTCGACCTGGCTGACGTCGCGCACCGCGCCGAAGGCCGCGGAGGTCGTCATCGCCGCATAGGCGCGCAGTGCGGCCGACACTTCACGCGCCCGGTTGACCGGCTTCCACGCCTGCGCACCTTTGGCGTCCATCGCGGCGCGACGGCGCGCCAGTTCGGCGTCGCCGAGGCGCACGTTGATGCTGCGCTTGGGAATGTCGATGTCGATCATGTCGCCTTCCTCGACCAGGCCGATGGTGCCGCCTTCGGCCGCTTCCGGCGAGGCGTGGCCGATCGACAGGCCCGAGGTGCCGCCGGAGAAGCGGCCGTCGGTGATCAGCGCGCAGGCCTTGCCGAGGCCCTTGGATTTCAGGTACGAGGTCGGGTACAGCATTTCCTGCATGCCAGGGCCGCCGCGCGGGCCTTCGTAGCGGATCACCACGACGTCGCCGGCGACGATCCTGTCGCCGAGGATGGCGTCGACCGCGGCCTCCTGCGATTCGAACACGCGTGCAGGTCCCGAGAAGGTCCAGATGCTCTCGTCGACGCCCGCCGTCTTGACGATGCAGCCATCCAGCGCGAGGTTGCCATACAGCACCGCGAGGCCGCCGTCCTTCGAGTAGGCGTGCTCGATGTCGTGGATGCAGCCGTTCACGCGGTCGTCGTCGAGCCTGGCGAAGCGGCGGTCCTGCGAGAACGCGGTCTGCGTCGGCACGCCGCCGGGCGCGGCGCGGAAGTAGTCCTTGACGTCCTTGTCGGCGGTGCGGCGGATGTCGTAGACGTCGATCTGCTCACCCAGCGATTTCATCAGCACGGTCGGCACGTCGCGGTGCACCAGCCCGCCGCGTTCCAGTTCGCCGAGGATCGCCATCACGCCGCCGGCGCGGTGCACGTCTTCCATGTGGTAGGTCTGGATCGACGGCGCGACTTTCGACAGGTGCGGCACGCGGCGGCTCATGCGGTCGATGTCCTGCATCGTGAAGTCGACCCCGGCCTCGTGTGCAGCGGCCAGCAGGTGCAGCACGGTGTTGGTCGAGCCGCCCATGGCGATGTCGAGGGCGATGGCGTTCTCGAAGGCGTCGAAGCTGGCGATCGCGCGCGGCAGCACGGTGGTGTCGCCGTCCTCGTAATAGCGCCGCGCGTTCTTGACGATCAGGCGGCCGGCGGCGAGGAACAGGTTCCTGCGGTCGGCGTGGGTCGCCAGCAGCGAGCCGTTGCCGGGCAAGGACAACCCCAGCGCCTCGGTCAGGCAGTTCATCGAGTTGGCGGTGAACATGCCGGAGCAAGAACCGCAGGTCGGGCAGGCCGAGCGTTCGAGCTGCTCGACCTTGTCGTCGCTGAACTTGGCGTCGGCCGCCGACACCATGGCATCAACCAGGTCGAGCTTGATGGTCTGCTTGTCCCATACCACCTTGCCCGCCTCCATCGGGCCGCCGGAGACGAACACCGTCGGGATGTTGAGGCGCAGCGCGGCGTTCAGCATGCCGGGCGTGATCTTGTCGCAGTTGGAGATGCACACCAGCGCGTCGGCGCAGTGCGCGTTGACCATGTACTCGACCGAGTCGGCGATGAGGTCGCGGCTCGGCAGCGAATACAGCATGCCGCCGTGGCCCATGGCGATGCCGTCGTCGACCGCGATGGTGTTGAATTCCTTCGCCACGCCGCCCGCCGCCTCGATCTCGCGCGCCACCAGCTGGCCCATGTCCTTGAGGTGCACGTGGCCCGGCACGAACTGGGTGAACGAGTTGGCGATGGCGATGATGGGCTTGCTGAAGTCGCCGTCCTTCATGCCG
>JAJZRT010000731.1 GCA_021802595.1 Pseudomonadota bacterium | reverse complement strand
GTTGATTCCGTTCATGGCTCGACAAGCTCACCACGAACGGAATCAACAAGTTGCCGTTCGTCCTGAGCTTGTCGAAGGACTTGTTCAGCGCTTCCCTAACGGGTACGGATATCGCCGAAATGGAAGTCGAATGAACCGGCGCGGCGGTCGCTGAAATACTGCTCCAGCGTGGCGCGCACGGTGCGGAAGGCGATGTCGTCCCAGGGGATCTCGGCTTCGCTGAACAGCCGGGTTTCGAGCGACTCGATGCCGGGCTGGAAGTCGAGATCGAGCAGCCGGGCACGGAACATGAAATACACCTGGTTGATGTGCGGCAGGGTATACAGCCCGCCCACCTCGATGCGTGCACCGGCTTCCTCCCAGGTCTCGCGCGCCGCACCCTCGAGCGTGGTTTCGCCGTTCTCCATGAAGCCGGCAGGCAGGGTCCACAGGCCGTACTTGGGTTCGATGGCGCGCCGGCACAGCAGCACCTTGTCTTCCCATTCGGGGATGCAGCCGACGACCATCTTGGGGTTCTGGTAATGGATGGTGCCGCAGTCGGGGCATACGTGACGCGGCAGGTGGTCGCCGCTGGGCACGCGCAGCACCACGGCGCCGCCACATTCACTGCAAAAATTCATGCTGCATCCCGTTTGATCCTGGTGAGGGCACGGTAACAAAATCCCCCCACATCGATCAAGGGCGAACTGGCCGCCGGCTGCGCGAGCGATTATCATTTGGACTTATCCAGCGTTGTTGCAAAGTCATGCGTCCCTCCCACATCGAAACCATCCTCAACCGCGAATTCGAAAGCGCCGCCGACGGCCATCACACGCCGGTGATGCTGTGGGGCCCGCCGGGCGTCGGCAAGTCGCAGATCGTCGCCAAGATTGCGCAGCAGCATGGCGTGTCGCTGATCGACATCCGCCTGTCGCAGATGGAGCCGACCGACCTGCGCGGCATTCCGTTCCGCAGCGGCCAGCTGGTCGAATGGTCGATTCCCTCGGTGCTGCCGGATGCCGAGCGGCATGGCCCGTCTGGGATCCTGTTCCTGGACGAAATCACCTCGGCGCCGCCGTCCGTGTCGGCCGCGGCCTACCAGCTGATCCTCGACCGCCGCCTGGGCGAATACAAGGTGCCGGACGGCTGGGTGATCTTTGCCGCCGGCAACCGCCAGGGCGACCGCGGCGTGACCTACGCCATGCCGGCGCCGCTGGCCAACCGCTTCACCCACTACGAAGTCGAGGTGAACCTCAACGACTGGGTGGACTGGGCGCACAGCGAGAACATCGATCCGCGGGTGATCGCCTTCCTGCGCTTCCGTCCCGACCTGCTGTTCAGCTTCGACCCGGCGCACACGCCGATTGCCTTTCCCAGCCCGCGTTCGTGGGAATACGCGCATCGCGCGCTGCAGAAATTCGACCGGACCGCCCTGCTGGCCGATGCGCTGATGGCCTGCGTCGGCCAGTCGGCCGGGCTGGAGCTGAAGACCTTCGTCGACAACATGGCGCAGATGCCGGACATCGACGCCATCATCGCCGGCGAGGCGGCCGAGGTGCCCGATGGCATCGACCTGCAGTACGGCGTCGCCGCCGCGCTGGTGCGCAAGGCACTGCAGGCGGCCGACAATGGCAACGCCGCCGCGGTGTACGGCAACATCCTCAAATACGCGCAGCGTTTCCCGCAGCGCGAGATGGGCGTGATGCTGGTGAGCGACCTGCACCGCGCGGTGGGGCGCCCGCTGTTCGCCGTGCCGGCGTTTGCCGAGTGGGCCAACAGCATCACCGACCTGGTTCTCTACGAGCACTGATCGATTCATGGCCGACCAGCCTGACGCCGCGCTCGAACCGATCCTCACCAAGCTGGCTGCCGCACGCACGCGGCTGATCATGGAGCGGCCGTTTCTCGGCGCACTGGTGATGCACCTGCCGCTGAAACCAGGCGGCGATTGGTGCACCACCACCGGCACCGATGCGCAGGCCTTCTATTTCAACCCCAGGTTCATCGAGAACCTGAATCTCGCGCAGACGCAGTTCGTGCTGGCGCACGAGGCGATGCACTGCGCGATGGGGCATACCCACCGCCGCAACCATCGGGTGAAGCGGCGCTGGGACGTGGCGTGCGACCACGCGGTCAACCTCATCCTGATCGAGGAAGGCCTGAAGCCGCCGCTGCACGGCATTCTCGCGGACCAGAACTTCATGACGCTGTCGGCGGAAGAGATCTACCCGCTGATCCCGGAGGACACGCCGGAAGAGTCGTTCGACCAGCATATGTTCGACAACGACAACGAGTCGGGCGCCAGCCCGGACGAGAACGAGCGCCAGGACAATCCCGACGCCGGTGAATCGGGCGGGCAGGGCAAGGAAGGCCAGAGCCAGGCCGAGGAGAAGCAAGGCAGTGGCAGCCAGGCCGCTCCGACAGGCCCAGGACAGGCCTCGCAGAAGCCGGACGAGCTGTCCCCCAGCGAGCGCGAGGAACTGGCCGAGCAATGGAAGAACCGTCTGGCCGCCGCCGCGCAGGCGGCACGCCAGGCCGGCAAGCTGTCGCGGTCGATGATGCGCTGGGTCGACGGCCTGCTGGCGCCGAGCCTGCCGTGGCGTGCGCTGCTGGCGCGCTACTTCGCGGTCAACCAGCGCGACGACTATTCGTGGCGGCGGCCTTCCAGAAGGGAAGGCGACGCACTGCTGCCGCGCCTGTCGAGCGAGGGCATCGACGTGGTGGCGGCGATCGACACCAGCGGCTCGATCAGCGAGGAGGAACTGCGCGAATTCGTCACCGAACTCGACGCGCTGAAAGGCCAGGTGCGGGCGCGCATCACCCTGCTGGCGTGCGACAACCACGTGGCGGCGCAGGCGCCGTGGGAATTCGAGCCGTGGGACACCATGGAGTTGCCGGTCGAGATCGCGGGGGGCGGCGGCACCGATTTCCGCCCGGTGTTCGACTGGGTCGAGGCTGAAAACCGCAGCCCCAACATGCTCGTGTATTTCACCGATGCCGAAGGCGATTTTCCCCAGGCCGCGCCGAATTACCCGGTGATCTGGCTGGTCAAGGGCAAGAGCGGGGTACCCTGGGGCGAGCGGGTACAGCTCAATTGAGCGCGCCGCCCGACCGCGTCCGCAGCTTCCTGTTCGAGCAGCTCGACATCCGGGGCGCCTGGGTGCAGCTGGGCGGCGCCTGGCGCGAGATGACGGCGGGCCGCAATTACCCCGAGCCGGCCCTCGAATTGCTGGGCCAGCTGGCCG
>JAJZRT010000730.1 GCA_021802595.1 Pseudomonadota bacterium | reverse complement strand
CTTGCACCATCGCCGGTTTTCAAGACCGGTGCCTTAAACCGCTCGGCCACGCTTCCCCGGCGCGCATTGTAGCGGGTTCGCACCGCCTTGTGCGTGAGCGGGCAGGCGGGAATGGGCTGACGTGGCTTCAACACGAGATGTCGGATTTTCGTTAGCGCGGCCCGGGCGGGAGCAGGGTGGGCCCTTCAAATCTGAACAAAAGCAAGGCGTTGGTCCGGGGGCCGGACAATCCGTGGTTTGGCATAAATGGTGCTGGTCAGCAGGTGTCCGAAACAAGTTGACGCCTGACATGAGCGATTTCTTCGAAATGCTGAGTACGATCACCCGTCGCAGAAAAGCCGAAGGGGGATCGCCGTTTGCGTCGGTGAAGGCGACCGAGAGATGGCTGAAATCGCTGCATGCGGATTCGGATTACGATGCCCATCATGCGCTGGTCGAGGGCCTGGAGCGCTTCAACGCGGAAAACGAGGTCGCCTCGCTCAGCCGCATGAAATCGCTGATGAAACTGGAAGAGGCGGGCCTGCCCTTGCAGGCGCGCATCGTCGAACAATATGTCCGCAACCAGGCTACGTTCCGCCTGGCGCGTCAGGCGCTGTGGCGCGAATCCTGGGTGTTCTGGTCGATGCTGGCAGAAGCCTGGCTCTGCATGCTGAAGCAGGCGTACCGCAATCCGGCCAGCGCAGAACTCAAGCCTTTCGCCGCTGAAATCGCCGCGCGCGCGCTGCGCTATGCCGGTCGGGTCATGCGCTGGGACTATCATCAGGCACGCAATCCGGCCGCAACGGCCTGGCGCCGCATGCACAAGATCTACCGCCTGGTCGAGCGCGACGGGTTTGCCACGCAGGGGGTGAGCATCGATGCGTGCACCACCCATTGCGCCCGCGAATACACGCTGGTCGTGCTGATGGGGCTGGTGCACCCGCTGGGCTACCGCGCGCAGGAAATCGAATCCATTGCCCGGATTCTCGAGGGCTACGAACCTTTGCCTTTGCCCGAGGCCGTACCGGAGCGCGATGTGCACACCCACATGGTGGATCTTTCGCTGAGCGAAGGGGCGGCCGTGCTGGAGAGCGAGTGGGTACAGGGCCGTCGCCTGCGTTACTTTGCGCTGGGCCCGCTCGTCGGCTATCTGAAGTCGCTCGATCAAGACACGGCGGACGTGGACAGTGGGCTCACCCGACAGGTTGCGAGCCTGATCGAGCGCGGCGGTATCCGCCGTGGCCGTCAACGTACGCACCGCTTCGGGCGGGTGTGGGTGGCAGCGGGCATGGATGAGATTCTGAACGCGCTGGCCCACCCCGATTCTTCCAAGGGACGGCCCGCCCTCGCGCCGTGGATGCTGCGCGACGAGAGCACCGAGGGCATGGGCTTCGCCCTGTCCGAGGCCACAGCCTTGCCGCATGGCCGGCTGGTGGCGGTGACCTGGGATCCCTCGGAGAATGTCTGGCAATTGCTGGCGATCCGCTGGGATCGCGAGGAGGATGGTCAGCGTCTGGTGGGCGCCCAGCGCCTGTCACGCCATCCCAAGCGGGTGGAGGTCTATTTTGAAGCGGAGGTGCCGGGGCTGACGCGCGAACCGACTGCGGCCATATTCCTGCCGATGACCCACACCGAGCAGGGCGTGAGCAATCTGCTGATTCCGAAAACGCATTATCAGCTCGGCGCGCCCTTGATGCTGCGCGACGGCGACATCGTCTATCGGCTGCGGCTGGGTGAAGTGCAGGAAACCCACGAAGGATGGCTGCGCGTGGGCATGGATGTGGTCGGGCGGGAGCAGTTTGCCGTCGCCGCCTGAGCATACAGCGGATTCAGCGCGTGCGGATGTCGCCGAAATGAAAGTCGAATGAGCCGGCGCGGCGGTCGCTGAAATACTGTTCCAGCGTGGCGCGCACGGTGCGGAAGGCGATCTCGTCCCAGGGGATGTCGGCTTCGCTGAACAGCCGGGTTTCGAGCGACTCGATGCCGGGCTGGAAGTCGAGATCGAGCAGCCGGGCGCGGAACATGAAATACACCTGATTGATGTGCGGCAGGTTGTACAGGGTATACAGTCCGCCCACCTCGATGCGTGCGCCGGCTTCCTCCCAGGTCTCGCGCGCCGCGCCCTCGAGCGTGGTCTCGCCGTTTTCCATGAAGCCGGCGGGCAGGGTCCACAGGCCGTATTTGGGTTCGATGGCGCGCCGGCACAGCAGCACCTTGTCTTCCCATTCCGGGATGCAGCCGACCACCATCTTGGGATTCTGGTAGTGGATGGTGCCGCAGTCGGGGCAGACATGACGCGGCAGGTGGTCGCCGCTGGGCACGCGCAGCACCACGGCGCTGCCACATTCACTGCAAAAATTCATGGTGCATCCATCCGGTCCAAGTCGCTGCACAGTAACAAAATCCCCATGCTCCTATCAAGGGCGAACTGGTGGCCGGCTGCGCGAGCGATTATCATTTGGAATCACTCAGCGTTGTTGCAAAGCCCATGCGTCCCTCCCACATCGAAACCATCCTCAACCGTGAATTCGAAAGTGCCGCCGACGGCCATCACACGCCGGTGATGCTGTGGGGGCCGCCGGGCGTCGGCAAGTCGCAGATCGTCGCCAAGATTGCCCAGCAGCACAGCGTCCCGCTGATCGATATCCGCCTGTCGCAGATGGAGCCAACCGACCTGCGCGGCATCCCGTTCCGCAGCGGCCAGCTGGTCGAATGGTCGATTCCCTCGGTGCTGCCGGATGCCGAACGCCACGGCCCGTCGGGCATCCTCTTTCTCGACGAGATCACCTCGGCGCCGCCGTCGGTGTCGGCCGCGGCCTACCAGCTGATCCTCGACCGTCGCCTGGGCGAGTACAAAGTGCCGGACGGCTGGGTGATCTTCGCCGCCGGCAACCGCCAAGGCGACCGCGGCGTGACCTATGCCATGCCGGCACCGCTGGCGAACCGCTTCACCCACTACGAAGTCGAGGTGAATCTGGACGACTGGGTGGACTGGGCGCACAGCGAAAACATCGACCCGCGCGTGATCGCCTTCCTGCGCTTCCGTCCCGACCTGCTGTTCAGCTTCGATCCGGCGCACACGCCGATCGCCTTTCCCAGCCCGCGCTCATGGGAATACGCACACCGCGCGCTGCAGAAATTCGACAAGACCGAGCTGCTGGCCGATGCGCTGATGGCCTGCGTCGGCCAATCGGCGGGGCTGGAACTGAAAACCTTCGTCGACAACATGGCGCAGATGCCGGACATCG
>JAJZRT010000729.1 GCA_021802595.1 Pseudomonadota bacterium | reverse complement strand
CCCGCTATCTGTCGGCTCGCTAGCCCAGACGAACAAATCGCGGCACAACGCGCCGTCATCAATCGGTTCGAAGCCGCGCTGTGGGACGGCGGCTTCAATGAGCACCTGCTGCAGTCGTATCAATCGGCATGGCGGCGGCTGGAATCCTTGATCGCCCGACGCGGCGATGACCGCCGCCACCACTTCGTCCTCGTCATCCCGGTGGCCGACAGTCCCGCGCAGTTGCGCCGCTGCCTCGCGAGCCTGCTGGAGCTCTGCCATGCCTACGGCTACGGCGGCATGCAGGACGGCTACTTCCGCAAGATCGCAGTCATCCTCGCCGACGACACGCAGGACGCCGACCTCGTCGCCGCGAACCGGGCCATCGCCCGTGAGTTCGACGCCCAGGGTCTGGCCATCCGCCACTTCGGTCTGGCCGAACAGCTCGCGCTGATGGACGAACTTGCGAACCTGACCGATCTCGGTTCGATCGTCGGCACGGCGCCGCGCAATGCCTTCGGCCACAAGGGCCAGGCGATGATGCGCAACATCGCCTATCTGGAATTGGCGAAACTCAGGGAAACCGATTCACCTTTGCTCTTCTACACGCTCGATGCCGACCAGCAGTTCAAGGTGAAGGTGGACACCGCGGACGGCGACGGCAACGTGTGCGCGGTGAATTTCTTCGCCCAGCTCGACGCGATCTTTTCCGCGACCGATGCCGACGTGCTCACCGGCAAGGTCGTCGGCGACCCCCCCGTTTCCCCCGCCGTGATGGCCGGCAACTTCCTCGACGACGTGGCAGGCTTTCTGCGCGAGATGGCGGCGAGCAACCCGGCGCAGCCTTACCGCCCGAACGCTGCGAACACGCAGGAGGGCGACGCCGCGTACCACGACATGGCCGGGCTGTTCGGCTTCGACAACCCGGCCGACGCCTATCGCTACCGCTGCGCGCTTGCAGGCGAGCCGAGCAACGCGGCCTGCTTCGGCGACTTCGCACGGCGGCTGAAAAGCTTTTTCCACGGCGAGCATCCCACCCGCATCACCTGGTACCGCCACCAGCCGGCGCTCGACAGCGTGCAAGCCGCGCGCACCGTCTACACCGGCAACTACGTCTTCCGTCCGCGGGCGCTGAACTGGTTCATCCCCTTCGCGCCCCTGCGCCTGCGCATGTCCGGCCCCACGCTCGGGCGGCTGATGAGGGCAGAACTGGGAGACAGATTCATCTCCGCCAACCTGCCGATGCTGCATACGCGCACGCTCGACGACACCGGCGAGGCCGAGTTCCGCCCCGGCGTCGTCACCCGGGCCGACGCCATTGACCTCGCCGACGAATTCGAGCGGCAGTTTTATGGCGACGTCATGCTGTTCAGCGTCGAGCGGCTGACTGGGCAGGGCTTTCCTCGGCAGGCCCTGTCCAGCGACGCCATCGCCGCCACGCTCGATGCGGTGCATGCGGACATGACATTGAAATACCGCACCCGGCACGCCGGGATCGTGAAAAAACTCGCTGCGCTGTCTGCCCTGCTCGACAGCCCGGCGCACTGGTGGCACGCCCCCGAACACGCCGGGGCGCTCGCGCAGTTCCGCGTGTTCCTCGACAACATGCAGCGCAACTTCGGCACGGATTCGCCGGGTCATGCACGCATCGCCTCGGAAGGACACTGGCAGCCCTGGCGTCAACGCCAGCTCGCCGCCCTCACCCGGTTCCATGCGGACCGCGATGCCTGGAACCAGGCGCTCGCCGCCCTCTCTTCCCAACGGGGATGATCGAGCGCCTGCGCCACCGGCTGCACCGCCGCCGCCATCCGCTGCGCTACGCGCATCTCGACGCGCTGCTGCGCACGCAGGCGCTGCCTCGCGACGACCTGCTGGCCAAGCAGCAGCGCGACCTTTCCGACATCGTCGCCTTCGCTGCCGCCCATACGCCGTACTACGCCGAAACGCTGACGCCGTTCCTCGGCCATGCCTGTCCTGAGCTCTGTCGAAGGGGAACATTCGACCTCGGCGCCCTGCCCATCCTGAAAAAGGACGACGTGACCCGGCGCCTGGACGACCTGCTGGCGGACACCACCGACCGCAGCCAGGTGAAGATCGGCCACACCGGCGGGTCCACCGGCAAGCCGCTCGCCTTCTGGTACGACGACGCCAAACACGAACTCATGCGCGCCGGCATGATGCGCAGCTACAGGCTGTCCGGCTGGCGGCCGGGACAGAAAATCCTCAACTTCTGGGGTGCGCGGCAGGACGTCGTCCCGGGCGGCGTGTTCGGGACCCAGCTCGGCGACTTCATCGCCGCCGAACACACCCTCGTTGCGTTCGAGTACACGGAAGCGCAGCTCGTCGAGTGGGCGCGCTTCATCCAGCGTTACCGGCCCGTGCTGCTGCAGGGCTATGCATCCGTTCTAGCCGAGGTCGCGCGCGTGGCGATCGACAACCAGATACCGATGCCGAAAACGCTCATCGGCGTGTACTCCACCGCCGAAGTGCTCGACGACAGCCAGCGCCAGGTGATGCAACAGGCCTTCGGCTGCAAGGTGTTCAACCAGTACGGCAGCCGCGAAATCCCCAACATTGCCTGCGAATGCCGACTCGGCAACCTGCATGTCTTCACCGACATGGTGGTTCTGGAATCGCTGAAGACCGATGAGGAGAACCGCCTGCTCGTCACCTCGCTCACCAACCGCCTGATGCCGATGATCCGCTACGAAATCGGCGATTCCGGCCGCCTGCTCGAAGGCGAATGCGGCTGCGGCCTGCCCTTCCCGCTGATGGAAATGGACCTGTGCCGGCAGAACGACCAGATCCGCACCCGCAGCGGCAAGACCGTCCATCCGTCGTACTTCAACCGCCTGCTCTATGGGCAGACTCAGATCCGGCAATACCAGTGGGTGCAGCGCGACCTCGACCGGATCACGCTGAACCTGGTTGCATCCCCACCGCTGGGCGCCGACACGCTGGCATCGCTGGCGACGAGCCTGCGCAGGGACGTGGATGCGCGAATGGTGCTGGAGGTGAACTACCTCGACGCCATCCCGCGCACCGTCTCCGGCAAGCATCGGTTCGTGATCGGCCTTCCGAAAAACCCAAACCCGTGAGCGGGTTTTGATTCGGACAGGAACCCCGTTCGCTCTACCCCGCCGGGTTGACGATGCCTGAGCGCTCTGACACAGTCAAAAACTCACTGATCAGACAAGGTCATCGGACATGGACACCGCCAAGCTCTACGAACAGCTCATCCAAAGCGCC
>JAJZRT010000728.1 GCA_021802595.1 Pseudomonadota bacterium | reverse complement strand
GTGTTCGACGAGATCGCCGAAGGCCGCGACCTCCTCACCGTCGGCCGCTACGAGACGCCGTCGCGCGCCTATCTGGGCCGCTTCAACTTCAAGGGCGCCGACCAGCAGAAGCTCGTCGGCAACCTGTCGGGCGGCGAGCGTGGCCGCCTGCATCTGGCGAAGACGCTGATCGCCGGCGGCAACGTGCTGCTGCTCGACGAACCATCGAACGACCTCGACGTCGAAACGCTGCGCGCGCTGGAAGACGCGTTGCTCGAATTCGCCGGCTGCGTGCTGGTGATCTCGCACGACCGCTGGTTCCTTGACCGCATCGCCACCCACATCCTGGCGTTCGAAGGCGACTCGCAGGTGGTATTCTTTCCCGGCAATTATCAGGAATACGAAGCCGACAAGAAGAAGCGCCTGGGCGAGGAAGGTGCCAAGCCCAAGCGTATCCGCTACAAACCGATCAGCCGCTAAGCCAACGCGTGAAACGCCCCAGCCAGCCAGCCCGTCTGCGCGCGCTGCCCTTCGTGGCGGGCGTGCTGGCGGCATGCCTGGCCTGGCTGCTCCTGCAGAGCTTTGTCTGGCTGGATCACGACCGGCGCCATCAAGCCGAGCGCGCGGTGCTGCAGGCCGAGGCCGCCACCGTGCGCTCGCGTCTGGAGTCGGAGCTGAACGCGACGCTGTCCTTGAGCCTGGGGCTGTCGAGTTTCGTGCTCGCCAAACCCGATTTCTCGCAGGCCGACCTGGCGCAGGTCGCGGCTTCGCTGATCCGCCTGCAGCCGGCGATCCGCAGCGTGGCGCTGGCACCCGACAACGTGATCCGCTACATCTATCCCGAGGCGAGCAACCAGAAGGCGATCGGCCTGCGCTACATGGACACGCCCGCCCAGCGCGACGCGGTGCTGCGCCTGATGCGCGAGCAGCGCCCGGTGACCGCCGGCCCGCTGGAACTGGTGCAGGGCGGCGTCGGCATCGTCAACCGCATTCCCATCATCTTTACCCGCCCGGACGGCTCGCCGCGCTATTGGGGGCTGGCTTCGGTGGCGATCGATCCGCTGCCCATCTTCGAGCGCGCCGGCATCCGGGCCGATGCGCGCGACGGCATCCGCTACGCCTTGCGCGGCCGGGACGGCCTGGGTGCGCAGGGCGCGGTTTTCCTGGGCGACCCCGCGCTGTTCGACGACCCGGCGGCGGTGGCGATGGACGTGATCATCCCGGGGGGGCGCTGGCAGCTGGCTGCACGGCCGGCTGCGACGGCCGTGACAGGCGGAACGTGGATGCAGTTGCTGGTGGCCGCGCTCGCCACGGTGGCCGGCGTGCTTGTCGCCTACACGGTGTCGGCGCACCAGCGCATCCGCAGCATGGCCATGCAGGACAGCCTGACCGGCCTGGCCAATCGCCGCCAGTTCAGTCTGCGCGCGCGGGACATGTTCGCGCTGGCCAAACGCAGCCGGAGGCCCCTGACACTGCTCAACATCGATATCAACGATTTCAAGTCGATCAACGACGCCCATGGGCATGCCGCCGGCGACACCGTCCTGATCCAGGTCGCCGACCGCCTGCGCGCCTGCTGCCGCGACTCGGATTTGCTGGCGCGGGTGGGCGGAGACGAGTTCCTGGTGCTGCTGCCGGACACGCCCGCCGGCCCCTCGCTGGACACCATGCTCGAACGCCTGCGCACCGCGATCGAGGTGGCGGTGCCCGGCGCCGCCGACCCGATCAGGCTGCGCATCAGCATCGGCGTGGCCACCTGCAGCGATGACACGCCCAGCATCGAAGCGCTGGTGCGGCAGGCGGACGGCGCGATGTATCGCGCCAAGGAAGTCGATCAGCAGGCGCGCGCCCCGGCCTGATGGCCCTTTACTTGCCGGACTTTTCCATGATCCTCGACACGTTGACCCAGGCCGACCGCTACCTCGCATTGCATCCCCGCTTCGCGCACGCCTTCGACTATTTGCGGGGCACGGATTTGCTGGCGTTGCCGCCCGGCAGGCATGACGTGCAGGGCGAGCAACTGTTCGCCATCGTCGAGGCCTGCGCAGGCCGCGCGCGGACGGACGCGAAGCTGGAATGCCATCGCCGCTACATCGACATCCAGCTCGTGCTGGCAGGCGTCGACGAGATGGGCTGGAAGCCGCTGGCCGCATGCACGGACCCGGCGACGGAGTATGACGCGGCGCGCGACATCCGTTTCTTCAACGACGCGCCTTCAAGCTGGATCGCCACCCCGCCGGGATCGTTCTGCCTGTTTTTTCCCGACGACGCGCATGCGCCGCTGGTCGGCACGGGCATGATCCGCAAGGTGGTGGTGAAGATCGCCGTTTAGGGATACACGGATGCTATTTGCCGTTCGCCCTGAGCTTGTCGAAGGCCTGTCCTGAGCGCGCCGAAGGGAGCTTGTCTAGTATTTCCCTAATGCCCTGCTTCAGTAGTGCGGCGGAATCTCGTCGCGCGGCGTGCGCGTCTCGTCCGGCCGCACGTCCTGCAGCTGCCGGTGCAGCAGGCGAAGCTGCTCCTGCAATGAATCGATCTGGCCCTGCTGGCGGACCACGGTCTGGTTGAGCGTTTCGAGCAGGTCTTCGGCAAAGGCCAGCTTGGTTTCGAGCTCGGTGAGGCGGCGTTCGGTCATGGCTGTCGGGTCCGGGGAAGCAGGGGGGCAACGAGTTTTTCCAGCCGCGCGTAATACACCTGTCCGGCGATCTTGTGGCGGATGTGTCCGTCGGCGTCGAGGATGAACGAGGTCGGTACGCTCGTGACACTGCCGAACGCCGCGGCTACCGATGCGTTGGTGGGGGCGGCCGGAAGCGCGTAGCCCTTGTCCTTCATCCAGGCGGCGATTTTGTCCGGCGGATCGTCCACGCTGATCGTGACGACCTCGAATCCGCGGTTGCGGTAATCCTGCCAGAAGCGGTCGATCGCCGGCATCTCCTTGCGGCAATACGGGCACCAGGTTGCCCAGAAATTCACCAGCACGACCTTGCCTCTGAGCCCGTCGCTGCCGAGTATCCGGCCGTCGGTCAGCGTGACCTGCCAGGGGGACGCGGCGCGATTCTCGTCGCTGACCTCGGCCGGCGGGCGAAACCACAGGTAGACGATCAAACCCAGTAAAATCAGGGTCAGCGGACTCGGGGTCCATTTTTTTACGAAGGCGCGTCTATCCATGCTGTGGCTGAAATCGTTTCATATCGTGATGGTGGTCAGCTGGTTCGCCGGCCTGTTCTACCTGCCGCGCATCTTCGTCAACCTGGCGA
>JAJZRT010000727.1 GCA_021802595.1 Pseudomonadota bacterium | reverse complement strand
TGTTCGACTATGTCTACGATCCGCGCAGCGTGAATCCGAATTCCATGATGCCGCCCTGGGGCGCCCACAAGCTCTTCAGCGTGCAAGAGATCCATGACATCGTGGCGTTCATGAAGACGCTCAAGGCGCCACACGTTTTCAAGGATGAGCTGGAAAATCCCGCCACGCGCCCCGTTCCGGTCGAAACCCGCGACAACCTGGATCCCTTTGAGAACGACGGCATGGCCGCGATAGACCGCGCCAAACTGGTTTATTCGCGTGTGGGCTCCCAGGGAAAATCCTGCGCGTCGTGCCATGCCGCGCCGGAAAAAAGCTTCAGGACCTGGGCCGCCACCATGCCGCGCTATGAAGCGCGCCTGAAGAAGGTCATCGGCGTCGAGGAGTTCATCACGCGCCACGCACGCAGCACAACGGGGGACAACTTGTTGATGCAAAGCATGGACAATATCGACCTGTCCATTTATCTGCGACACCTCGCCAACGGCACGCCGATCAAAGTCGATACCACGTCGAAAGACGCGGTCGCAGCGATCAAGCGGGGCAACGCCTTGATGACACGAAAAATCGGGCAACTCAACTTTGCCTGCCTGGACTGCCACGGCCTGGCCAACAAGTGGGTCCGTGGTCAGTGGCTGGCCCAATCCAAGGGGCAACCGGTCTTCAACAAGGGAATTGCCCACTTCCCCACTTTTCGCACCAGTAGCAGCGAAATCTGGGATTTTTCCAAACGTGTCCAGTGGTGCAATGTCGCCATCCGTGCCAATGAGCTACCGCCTGACGCAGTTGAATATGGCGACATTGAACTCGCCTTGGCAGCCCTCACTCAGGGGCAGAAAGTGAACGTGCCGGGCATCCGCAACTGAGTGCCGCGCCCCATCACGCGCAGCCGGTTGATGCCAGGTTAGATAAGCTGCCAGCGCTCATCCACCAGCCCTTGCAGCGGCGGGTATTGTTTCTTGTAGGCCATCTTGCGGCTCTCGGCGATCCAGTAGCCGAGGTAGAGATAGGGCAGTTCCAGCCGCTTCGCCAGTTCGATCTGCCACAGCACGCCGTAGACGCCGAGGCTCTGCTGCTCGCGCGCGGGGTCGAAGAAGGTGTAGACGGCGGAAATGCCGTCGTCGATCTGGTCGATCACCGAGATCATCACCAGGTCGTCGCCGTCGCGGAATTCGACCATCACGCTGTCGACGTTGGATGACAGCAGGAACTGCGTGTACTGGTCGGGGCCGTCGCGATCCATGCCGCCACCAGCATGGCGACTGCCGAGATAACTGCGGTAGAGCGCGTAGTGCTCTTCCTTGAAATCGAGCGGCAGAAAGCGCGCGGCAAGATGCCGGTTGCGCTTGAGGCAGCGGCGCTGGCTGCGGTTGGGCACGAAGCCGGCGATATCGACGCGCACCGGCACGCAGGCATGGCACTGCTCGCAGTGCGGACGATAGGTGAACTGGCCGCTGCGGCGGAAGCCGGCGCGGATCAGCGCGCTGTAGGCATGGCTGTCGATCAGGTGGGCGGGCGTGGCGACCTGCGAGCGCGCGCGCCGGTCCGGCAGGTAGCTGCACTCGTAATGCGCGGTCAGGTAGAACTGGATGCGCTGGAAGGGGGGTTCAGTCGGATGCATCGAAACGCCATGGCCCGGGGTGGTGCGGCAAGTTTACCAATTCCGCCAGCCTTGCCGTAAATGCCGCACGTGGCATCGTGTGTGCGCCCAGGCTGGCAAGATGCGCGGTTTCCATCTGGCAGTCGATGAGGCCGAATCCCCAGCGCTGCAGCTGCCGCGCCAGCCGCACCAGCGCGACCTTGGACGCATCGGGTTCGCGGCTGAACATCGATTCGCCGTAGAACATGCGGCCGATCGCCACGCCGTACAGGCCACCGGCCAGCCCGCCGTCGTGCCAGGTTTCGATCGAGTGTGCGTAGCCGGCCTCGAACAGCCGGGTGTAGGCGGCCATCATTGCCGGCGATATCCAGGTGCCCCCCGCGCCCGCCCGCGGTTCGGCACAGGCACGCATCACCTCGACAAAGGCCGTGTCGACACGCAGCTCGAAACCGCCGTTGCGGATGCGCTTGGCGAGCGACCGCGTGACCCGGATCTCGCCGGGCTCCAGCACCATGCGCGGGTCGGGACTCCACCACAGGATGGGCTCGCCGGGGTTGAACCAGGGAAAGATGCCGTGGCGGTAGGCATCCAGCAGGCGTTCCGGCGACAGGTCGCCGCCCATCGCCAGCAGGCCGTTGGGTTCGCGCAGCGCGGTCTCGACCGGCGGGAAAAAGGAAGAGGGCTGGACACGTCCGCGCATGCCGCCATGGTAACGGATTCAAATTCCGGTTGCGTTCGCCATGTGACTATATTATGATGTTTTTATCTTTAATACTGTCATGCCCGCCCCGGCACGATTTCAGGCCAGCCGCGGAACATTCCCTGCCCCACACCAGACTGGGGAGTGTGCAGGAGAGTGGGGGCGCAAGCCCGCTCGCTTCTATAATGGTCGGCTTGCCGGCAGAGACGTCTGAGAGACAGCTTGGATGTTGGAGCCGGGTGGACATCGCAGTAGAAAAGAATGGCTATAGCAACCTGGACGTCAAAAGAATCTGGATCGACACCGAAGCCACAAGCCGGGGCGTTGAAGCCGGCAAGCCCGCCATCAAACCGGTGGCCGGCCTTGCCGACAGCGGAATTTTCTGACACCAGGTTGGGCCAGACGCGAGCGGCCCGCCCGTCTCTCCCGGTCTTGCCGCTGAAGCATCGCGTCCTCCTCGGGGGCGTCTCGTGACCATCTCTCCTGGGCTCACGGACGCCCCGTCTTTTTCTGGCTGCTTCCACTGCGGCCTGCCAGTGCCGGACGGCGCCCACTACCCCATCCAGTTCGAAGGCCAGACCCGACAGACCTGCTGCCGCGGCTGCCAGGCGGTAGCGCAGACCATCATCGACAGCGGCCAGGGTGCGTATTACACCCACCGCACCGCGCTGCCCGCCACGCCTCAGCAGGCCGAGGCCGAGCTGGCGGAACTGGGCCTGTACGACCTGCCGGAAATCCAGGAAAGTTTCGTCCATGCGGAAACGGAAAACATCCGCGAAGCCGCGCTGATCCTGGAAAACATCGTCTGCGCCGCGTGCATCTGGCTGAACGAGCGCCACATCGCCGGGCTGCCCGGCGTGCTGTCGGTGGAAATCAACTACGCCACCCGCCGCGCGCGGGTGCGCTGGGACAACAGCCGCATCCAGCTGTCGGCGATTCTCAAGG
>JAJZRT010000726.1 GCA_021802595.1 Pseudomonadota bacterium | reverse complement strand
AAGCAGGCTCACCCGGAACTCCTTTGCGGACAGCTCGGGGCTCAGCACGATCAGCGAGCCCGGTTCGATGCTGCGGCCGTCGAAGCTGACTTTGCCTATGCGGACCGCATCAGGCAGGGTGCGGGGGTGCAGCAGATTGTCGCGTTCGATGCGCTCCCACGCGCCTTCCTTGGTGCGCATCCAGAAACGGTAACTGTTGCCGGTGCCCGACCATGCCAGCGGCTGGCCTCCCGCCTGCGAACTCATCGCGCCGTTTTCCATCAGGAAGGCCAGGCGTTGCGATTCATCGCGCAGCACGGTCTGCGCGCTGGGCATCAGGTTCAGCGTCGCCACCGTGAGCATGATGCTGGCGACGACCAGCGCCACCAGCATTTCCAGCAGCGTGAAGCCGCGCATCACATTACTGGAGTTCAGTCCTGCCACGACCCGATGTCGGCATCGTTGCCTTCACCGCCGGCGGCACGGTCCGCGCCGAAGCTGAACACGTCAATCGCACCGTGCACGCCGGGCTGCAGGTATTGATAAGGCGTTCCCCATGGGTCTTTGGGCACGCGGTCCAGATAGCCTTCGCTTTTCCAGTTGTTCGGAATCGGGGAGATGGTGGGCTTGTGCACCAGTGCGGCGAGGCCCTGTTCGGTCGTGGGGTAGCGCTGGTTGTCCAGCTTGTAGAGGTTGAGCGCCTGGGTGATGGTGGCGATGTCCTGTTTGGCGGCCGTGATGCGTGCCTCGTCCGGGCGGCTCATCACCTTGGGCACGATCAGCGCAGCCAGTACGCCGATGATAAGGATGACGACCATCAATTCGATCAGGGTGAAGCCCCGATTGCTGCAAAATGAATGTTGAGTTTTCATCGTTAGTCTTTCTTTGTAAGAATTACATCGAACTGTTCAGCGGGTTTGTCTGTGTCACTTTACCATCTGGTTCATCTGGATGATGGGCAGCAGGATCGCCAGCACGATCAGCAGCACCACCGCACCCACGAACAGGATCAGCAGGGGTTCCAGTATGGACGTCAACGCGGCGGTGAAACCGGCGACTTCTTGCGTCTGCTGCTTTGCGACCCGGTCCAGCATGGTGTCGAGTCGGCCACTCTGCTCGCCGCTCGCGATGAGGTGGATCAGCACGGGCGGGAACAGGCCGGAGGCGGCGAGAGCCCGGTTCAGCGTCACGCCTTCGCGTACCTTGAGCGCTGCATCTTTCAGCGCGTGGCGCATCGGCAGGTTGCTGACCACGCCGCAGGCGGCATTGAGGGCGGTTAGCAGCGATACCCCGCTGCCCGCTAGTATCGCCAGGGTGCTGGCCATGCGCGCGGTGTTGCTGCCGCGTATCAGTTTGCCGACGACGGGCAGGCGCAGTAATCTGAGATGCAACTGGAAGCGCAGCGTCTCCTGCTGCAATGCGCGATGGGCAAGGATCCCTCCCACCGCCAGTATCGCGATCAGGTACAGCCAGGTTGCGGACAGGAAATCGCTGAGCCCGATCAAGACCCGCGTGAGGAATGGCAGCGTCTGGCGCGTCTGCTGAAACACTTCGACCACAGGCGGCACGACGAAGAGCAGCAGACCCCCGACCACGAGGACGGCGACGATGATCACGATGGCGGGATAGACCATCGCGAGGCCGATCTTCTGCTGCAGGGCTTGCTGCACCTCCGAGTAGTTGGCGAGCTTGTCCATCACCGTGGCGAGTTCGCCGGACTCTTCGCCGGCGCGGATCAGCGCGCGGTGGATTTCGGGGAAAGTGCTACGATATTTTTCCATGGCGCGCGCCAGCGTGTTTCCGGCCAGGACCTCGGAACGCAGGGCCGCGATCACTTGGCGCATCGAAGGATTGTCGCCCTGCTCGATCAACACTGCCAGCGCCTGTTCCAGCGGCAATCCGGCCTCGAGCAGGGTGGCGAGCTGGCGCAGCATGAGGCTGACTTCGGAAAGCGGGATGCGCTTGCGGAACGGCAGGTTCCAACTGCGGATGCCGCCCTGCGCGGGGGTGTCGGACAGCGCATTCAGGTCGACGACGAACAATCCGCTCTCGCGCAGCTGGGCGCGGGCGAGCCGGGCCGAGTCGGCCTCGATCATGCCGGTGGTGGCTTTTCCTTCTGCATCGAGCGCGTTGTAATGGAATGCGGCCATGGGTTACGAAACTGCAAAAATTAAATCCAGAAATTATCAGTGCGGGCTGGGTTGCGCTGCGCTAACTCGACCCGCGGACTTTGAATCCTCATGTGGCAGACAGATCCTGCCCGGAAAATCAGTCCCGCGTGACACGGATAACCTCTTCCAGGGAAGTATCACCGGAGATGATCCAGCGCAGTCCGTCGTCGCGCAGACTGAACATGTCATGCTGCATCGCGTAGTCGCGTAGATGCTGTTCGCTTTCGCGCGAGTGGATCATGCCGCGCAACGTTTCATCCACTTCCAGCAATTCGTAAATGCCGGTGCGTCCGCGATACCCGGTCTGGTTGCAGGCAGGGCAACCGGCCGGCCGATACAGCACGTCCGGTTTTCCTAAGCGGGCGAGCAGCGCGAGCTCTGCTTCATCTGGAACGTAGGCTTCGCGGCAGTCGGCGCACAGGCGGCGTACCAGGCGTTGCGCCAGCACGCCGACAATGCTCGACGACAGCAGGAAAGGTTCGATGCCCATGTCGGCGAGTCGGGTGACGGCGCTCACGGTGTCGTTGGTATGGAGTGTGGCAAGCACCAGATGTCCAGTCAGGCTAGATTGCACAGCGATCTGTGCGGTCTCCAGGTCGCGGATTTCGCCGATCATGATCACATCCGGGTCCTGGCGCAGGATGGCGCGAAGTGCGCGGGCGAAGCTCATGTCGATGCGCGAGTTGACCTGGGTCTGGCTGATGCCGTCGAGGTCGTATTCAACCGGATCCTCCACCGTCATCACGTTGGTAGTGGTCGCATCAATGCAGGACAGTGCGGCATACAGCGTGGTGGTCTTGCCGGAGCCTGTGGGACCGGTGACCAACACGATGCCATGCGGCTGTGCGGTCAGGTGCAACATGGCTTCGAGCGTCTTTCCGCTCATGCCGAGCTTCTTCAGGTCGAGACGCCCGGCTTCCTTGTCAAGCAGACGCATTACCACGCGCTCTCCGTGGCCGGTGGGCAGCGTCGATACGCGCACATCGACGGGGCGGCCCGCCAAGCGCAACGCGATGCGCCCGTCCTGCGGCAGGCGCTTCTCGGCGATGTCGAGATCGGCCATGACCTTGATGCGCGAAACCATCGCGGCATG
>JAJZRT010000725.1 GCA_021802595.1 Pseudomonadota bacterium | reverse complement strand
CTTCGTGGTACGCAGCATGCGGTGCTGCCGTCCCAGCTCTCAGAGCTTCGGGTAACGATGGGAGGGGGATCGGCCTACCCGCCGCTGCTTGTCAAGATGCGCGATGCCCTACGCACCGAGACAGGGGTGCGGCTGATTGATAACGCCGCAGCGCAAGTGCCGACGTTGACGTTGTGGGGAGAAAATATCGGCAGCCAAGTGGCGGCAATCGATGTCACCGGGCGCGCAACCGAATACATGCTGGACTACGAGGTGAGCTTCAGCCTGACCGACGCCTCAGGCCGCCAGATCATTCCCGCGCACACGATCAAGATTCAGCGCGAATACAGATTCAACAAGCTGAATGTGCTGGCGACCGAGCGGGAAAACGCATTTCTCCAGAACGACATGCAACGCGACGCGGTACACCAGATCATTCGCCAGCTTGTGGCGGTCGGCGCCAGCCACGAGGGCGGTCATGCAAATTGATTCAGACCGCCTGCCGGGGCTGTTGGGCAAGGATCTTGCCTCGGTGTATCTTGTTTGCGGTGATGATCCGCTGCTGGTCGACGAGAGCTGTGAGGCGATTCGCCAGGCGGCGCGCGCGGCTGGATATGCGGAACGCAGCGTGACAAGCGTTGGCAGCGGCTTCGACTGGAACGATCTGCTGCTATCTTCGCAGTCCTTGTCGCTGTTTTCGCGCGCACGCCTGCTGGAGGTGCGCATGCCTAACGGCAAGCCGGGCGAACATGGTACGCGAGTCCTGTCGCTGCTGGCAGCGCATCCGCCTGCCGATACCATACTGCTGGTCATCACCGGCAAGCTCGACAGGCAAACACGCGAAGGCGGCTGGGCAAGGATTCTGGAAGACGCCGGTGTCCTGGTGAGTGTCCGGCCGCTCGATGGACAGCGGCTGCCTGGTTGGATCGAACAACGCATGGCACAGCGCGGTCTGCGCGGAGAGCCAGGCGTGGCGGACCTTCTGGCTTACCATACGGAAGGAAATCCGCTGGCCGCGGCACAGGAAGTGGACAAACTGGTGCTACTTTACGGTGACGGCATTGTGCGGGTCGCGGACGTGGAAAATCTTCTTGCCGATAATACGCGCTTCACAGTGTTCGGGCTGGCAGATACCTGTCTCGCCGGCGACGGGCGATCAGCCATTCGCGTCCTGGAGAGCTTGCGCGCGGAAGGGCTTGATCCGATACTCGTGCTCTGGGCGTTGGCCCGGGAGGCACGTACCATGGCGCAGATCGCCGTGCAGATCGCCCAAGGTCGCTCCGAATCCGGCGTATTTCAGGCGCACCGCGTCTGGGCAAGTCGCCGGCCCCTGGTGACGAAGGCGCTGCGGCGCTTTCGTCCGACACAGTGGTTGGGTATGCTGGTGCGCGCGGCGCGCATTGACCGCATCATCAAAGGCCGTGCCGAAGGCGATGCCTGGACAGAAATCGAATCTTTGGTGCTGGTCTTGTGCGGCGTCCGCATGCAAGCGGCGGCTGCGCCTGTTGAGCGTGGAATGTAGTGGGGGGCCCGGGTAGTGCGGGTTTGTGGAGCGTCTATATGAAAACGGCATCGCGTGAGCCGGAAGTTCCGGATATCAGGCAGTACATGCGGCAGGTCGGCGCACGTGCCCGTCAGGCATCGCGAGAAATGGCACGTGCGGAAACCGCGGCTAAGAACAGTGCGCTCGAAGCCATCGCCGTTGCCGTCGAGCGCGCGACCGGCAGTCTTGTCCAGGCGAACGGCAAGGATCTCGAGGCCGGTGCGCGCGCCGGCCTCGATGCTGCGCTGCTTGACCGGCTGACCCTGGACTCGCGGCGAATAGCCGCGATGGCCCAGGGACTGCGTCAGATCGCAGCGCTGCCTGATCCGATCGGCGAGATAACCGGGCTCAATTACCGACCTTCGGGTATACAGGTAGGCCGTATGCGCGTGCCGCTCGGCGTGATCGGTATCATATACGAGTCGCGGCCAAACGTGACCGCTGATGCCGCGGGGCTGTGCCTGAAGTCCGGGAACGCCGCCATACTGCGTGGTGGTTCCGAGGCGCTCCATTCGAACAAGGAAATAGGCGCCTGCATCCATCGAGGCCTCGTCGCGGCCGGGCTGCCGGAAGACGCGGTTCAGGTCATCGATACCACTGACCGCGCGGCAGTCGGAGAGCTCATCCGCCTGAAAGAACATGTCGACGTCATCGTTCCGCGCGGCGGCAAGGGTCTCATCGAACGCATTGCCCGGGAAGCAACCATTCCGGTCATCAAGCATCTGCATGGTGTCTGTCACGTATACATCGACGACAAGGCCGATATGGACAAGGCCGTACGCATTGCCTTCAATGCGAAGACCCAGCGCTACGGAACCTGCAACACCATGGAGACGCTGCTGGTCGCACAGGCAGTTGCCGAGCGGGTGCTGCCGGTGCTGGGCGCTATGTATCGTGACAAAGGCGTCGAACTGCGCGGCTGCGACGTGACGCGCCGTGTTCTGCCCTGGGCCAATGTAGCCACCGAGGACGACTGGCATGCTGAGTATCTCGCACCCATTCTGGCGATCCGGGTCGTGTCCGGACTGGAGGAGGCGCTCGAACATATCGCCAGGTATGGGTCTCAGCATACGGACGCCATAGTCACCGAGGACCTCACGCATGCGCGGCGTTTCCTGCGGGAGGTCGACTCCAGCTCGGTGATGGTCAATGCTTCAACGCGTTTTGCTGATGGCTTCGAGTATGGTTTGGGTGCCGAGATCGGCATTTCGACTGACAAGCTGCATGCGCGCGGGCCGGTCGGCCTCGAGGGGCTCACGTCCCAGAAGTTCATCGTGCTCGGTGACGGCCATATCCGCAGTTAGTGCGCCCGCAATGCCTGGTCCGATCCTAGGGCGGTGCGATGCGACGCGCAGCCGCAGGGTCCGGGCAGTTTGCCACAGATATGGGGCCGGGCTATGATGTACCGGCGCGATCGAGCGCAAGCGCGGAACGTCAGAAGCGGCGAGTGCAGCCCATCGGCATTTTTGGCGGTACATTTGACCCCATTCACTTCGGTCATCTGCGTCCGGCGCAGGAAATCATGCGGACGCTGGCCTTAGAGGAAGTGCGCTTTATTCCTGCCGCCGTCCCACCCCATCGTCAAGCACCGGTAGCCAGCGCAGACGAGCGATTGCGCATGGTGGAAATTGCTGTTTCCGGGATTGCAGGATTTCGGGCCGATGATCGCGAGATACGGCGCAGCGGTCCATCCTATACGGTACCGACACTTGAGTCGTTCCG
>JAJZRT010000724.1 GCA_021802595.1 Pseudomonadota bacterium | reverse complement strand
CTTCAAGCCGGCCGCGAGCCATGCCTACCCCTGCCCGCTGCCCGGTGCGCATAGCGAAGCCGACTGCTTCGCGAATTTCGCCGGCCGGATCAACAGCTTCTTCTACGGCGAACATCCGACGCGCATCTCGACCTATGTGCCCGGCGACCTGTTCGCCAGCGTCCAGCCGGCGCGCACGGTCTATGCCGGCAACTACGTCTTCCGGCCGGCGGCGCTGCAGTACTTCATCCCCTTCGCGACGCTGCGCCTGCGCATGTCCGGCCCGACGCTGGGACGCATCGTCAAGGCCGAACTCGGCCCGCGTTTCGTTTCCGCCAACCTGCCGATGCTGCACAAGCGCACCCTCGAAAGCGGCGGCGAGGCCGAGTTCCGTCCGGGCATCCATACGCAGCAGGCGACCATCGACATGAGCGGAGAGTTCGAACGCCAGTTCTACGGCGACACGATGCTGTTCACGGTCGAGCGGCTGGCGGCCGAGTGCCGTCTCGCCAGCGCCGACTTTGCGCGGACGCTGGATGAGATGCGAACGGAGATGCTGGAGCGCTACAACGAGCGCCAGCAGGCGATCCTGCACAAGCTCGATGAACTCGACGCGCAACTCGCCGACCCGGCCCGCTGGTGGAACCATTCACCGCAACAGGCCGCCGGTTTCCGCCAGTTCGCCGCCAACGTGCGGCGCAACTTCGGCGCCGCGTCCTCGGGACACGCCCGCATCAACGCTGCGGCCAACTGGACGCAGTGGCGGGTCCGGCTGCTGGACGCCCTGGCGCATTACGCGCAAGACCGCGACGCATGGTCGCAGCTGCTTTGAAAGTCTGGCTGCACCGCCGGCAGCGGCCGCAGCGTTATGCTTTTCTGAAGGAACTGCTGGCGACGCAGGCCCTGACGCGCGAGCAACTGCTGCGCAAGCAGCGCGCCGACCGCGACGCGCTCGTGCGTTTCGCCCGGGACAACACGGCTTATTACGCGCGGCGCCTTGCCGGCGTTGATGATTTCGAAGCGCTGCCGATCCTGCGCAAGGAGGAAGTGGTGGCGCACCTGCCCGCAATGCTGGCGCGCGGCCACGCTCCGGATACCACACCGATCGGCTATACCGGCGGCTCGACCGGCAAGCCGCTGGCCTTCTGGTACAACGAGGAAAAGCACGAGCTGATGCGCGCCGGCATGATGCGCAGCTACATGCTTTCGGGCTGGCGGCCAGGCCGCAAAATCCTCAACTTATGGGGCGCGCGCCAGGACACCGTCAGCGGCGGCGTGTTCGGCGGAGCAGCCCTCGACGACTGGATCGCCGCGGAAAAGACCCTGCCCGCCCACGAGATCGATGCGGCAAAACTGCACGGCTGGGCGGCCTTCATCCGGCGCTACCGGCCAACGCTGCTGCAGGGCTATGCCTCGATCCTTGCCGCGCTCGCCCGTTTCGTTCTCGACGAACAGCTCGCCATGCCAGCCAGCCTGATCGGCGTGTATTCGACGGCAGAGGTACTGACCGCGGAGCAGCGCGCAACCATGGAGCGCGCCTTCGGCTGCAAGGTCTTCAACCAGTACGGCAGCCGCGAGATTCCCAACATCGCCTGCGAGTGCCGCCACGGCAACATGCATGTCTTCTCCGACATGGTCTGGCTCGAAGCGGTCGGAGGAGAACTCCTCGTCACTGCGCTGACCAACCGCTTGATGCCGATGATCCGCTACGCGAATGGCGACTGCGGCGAACTGCTGGAGGGCGAATGTGGCTGCGGCCTGCCGTTCCCCTTGATGGCGATGGGCCTGTGCCGGCAGAACGACCTGATCCTCGCGCCGGACGGGCGGCGCCTGCACCCGTCCTTGTTCAATCGGCTGCTCTACGGGATGACCGGGATTGCCCGGTACCAGTTCGTGCAGGACAGGCCCGGCTGCATCGTGCTCAACCTGCTGGCCGCCGAACCGCTGGAGCGCAGCGTCGCCGAAAGGCTCAGGGAAGCCGTGCGCGAGGCAACGGGCCTGCGGCTGGAGCTTGCCTACGTCGCTGCGCTCGAGCGCAGCGGCGCGGGCAAGCACCGTTTCGTCATCAGCCGGCTGTAATCAGAATTTCTTGTCGCCGCAGCTCTCGTCTTCGCAGAAGCCGAGGCCGGAATCCTCTTCGTTGATGCCTTCTTCCATCATCTGGCGCTCGTATTCGGCGCGCTTGGCGGCGGCTTCCTTCTCGAGTTCTTCCTGACGCTTCTGCGTCTTTTCGCGGCGTTCCTTGGCAGCATCATCGTTCAGCGGAATGGTGTTTTCGCCGAACAGCACCTGCTTGAGGTAACGGAAGGAGAACTGGAGCAGATGGACGTCGTCGCTCAATATCTGCTGCCACTCCTCCGCAGGCAATACGAACAGCTCCTTGAACACCGAGCTGTCGACGAAGGCGCGGAAGGTATCGATGTCGTAGCAGGCCATGAAGAACAACTGGCGGCTCTTCAACGAGGGCGTGCCGACCGCGGGACCCGAGGATTTCTTCTTGAGGACCAGCTGGCGCCAACCGCGTGCCAGCTCATCGTACTGCTCGACGCCCTGCTCCTTGCGATACTCGCCGACCGTCAGCTTGCGGTCGACCTCATGGCCCTTGCAGTGGTCTTCCTTGACCAGGGCATAGGACTGCGTGTCGGTAAATTCGTCCTGGCGGCGCATCGACAGCAGGGCGACGGGGTAATAGCGGCAGGCGGTGGGACGATCTTCATAGACACCGCAACCTTCGGGGCGCATGAATCGGCAGGCGGTGCCGTTCTCCACGGGGCGCAACTTGACGCCGACGATGCTGTCCTTCTCGATTTCGTAGGGTACCGTGTAGTCGCGCAGGAACACGGTGGAGCTGATGCCCAGCCGCGTTTTCAAACGCACGATGTCGTAGGGCGTCAGCGAAATGTCGATATTCGCGCAACAGGCATTCCAGCAGCCGATGCCCTTGTGGCAGGAAAACTGGATGACATGCTCCTCGCCGATCTGCTGCGGCATGACGGGGCTGTTCGGGAACGGTACATTGGGCGGCATCGTATTGGACATCGTGAAAAACCTCGTGACGACAGGGGTTGCGAATCATGCAAATGAAACAGGCCGGAAGCCTTCCGGCTGCCGGCCTGGATGTTACAGCCTAGCCCTGCTTAGTGCGGAGCGGCGGCCTTGAACAGCTTCGACTTGTCGACCAGATCGACGTGGGCGCGCTTGAAGCAGGTCCACTTCTTGGACTTCTTGTCGTAGATCGAGTTCACGAAGCAGTGCCAGTTCTCCTCATC
>JAJZRT010000015.1 GCA_021802595.1 Pseudomonadota bacterium | reverse complement strand
CCAGGTCGTCGACGACGGCCCGGTGGTGGGCCTGGCGCAGACGCGCATCGCTCAAGGCCGCGGACTGGCGCGCCAAGCCGTCAAGCTCGTCGAGGCGGGCCTTGACCGCCTCCGCGACGCTGGCGGACGGCAGAAACAACCGGGCGTGCCATGCATGAAGGTCCGCCCCATGGCGCCGCAGTTCGGCCTCGGTTTCGGCGATCTGCGCTTCGACCTTCTTTTGCTCGGCGCGCCGCACCCGCGTCGCCTTTGCACGCGCGCCGTGGGCGGCCTCGGCCTCGGTCGCGAGTTTTTCCCGCAGGACGGCGTGCTCGATGAGCCCATGCAACGCCGCGGCCTCGTCAGCCCAGCCCGCAGCCGGGATTGGGTGCCCGATCGTCTTCAGGGCCGCCGCTGTCGACGCCGCGGCGGAGGCTGCCTCCCCCAGCAGCCGCTCCCGGTCGGCGCGCAATACGCCGGCGCGGTCGTCCAGTTGCAGCGCATGCTCCCGCCGCAACTGCCACTCGCCCAGCGCCTCGATGTCGAGGTCGGGCAAGCCCGCTTCCGCGAGACGCTCGGCCCATGCCGTGCGCAGGCTCCGGTTCTCGGCTGCCAATTCCGCAAGGGCGCCCTCGATCTCGCGCCGGCCTTCCTCCATCTGGGCGATACGTCCGGAGCATTCCTCCAGCATGGTCGCCCGTTCCGCGTCCGCCCGCAACAGGTCCGCCTGCCGGTCGGCTTCTCCCTGGGCGGACTCGAAGGCCTCCGGCAATCCCCGGGCCGGATCGAAAGCGCGTGCAAGCTGGTCGGGGTTCCGGCTGCGCTCCACATAGGCTTGGCGGATTCGTGCCCAGCCCTCGTCGCGTCGGGTGCGGGCCAGCCGTAGCGTCTCGGCGGTGATGACCTCGCCCGCGGCGGCGAGTTGCCGTTGCCGCAGATGCTGCGCTTCGAGATCACGGGCCAGCTTGGCGTCTTCGTCGCGCCGCTGGCGCATCGCTTCGTCGACTTCGGCCAGCGCCCGCCGCGTGCGGCCGATCTCGGCCTCCAGCAGCGGGTGCGCACCGCGCAACGCCTGTGCCGATTCGGCCCCCAGGTCGGACAGTAGCTGCGTGAGCTGGCTTTCCACGGCGGCGCCCTGACGGTCGAGATCGGCCTTTTGCCGCCCCACGTCGCCCAGCGCCTGGGCCCGCCGGAGTGCCGTCACCAGGGATTGCAGGGCAACGGGGTCGGGCAGGGCGGGCGCTTCTTCGGCGTCGGCGTTTCCTGCCTGCTCCAGGTCCGCCGCCCGCTGCCGGTTGAAATCCAGCCGCTCGCCGAGCCGGTCCGTTTCCGACAGGCGGCTTTCCAATGCCACCCGGTCGGCGTCTGAAGGGATGGCGCCCAGGATATCCCCAAGCGCGCGCCCCGGTGCGATCCGCTCGGCCTTTAGCTTGAGCTCGTCTTCAAGCCGCTCGATCGACGCCTGCTGCTGTTGCGCCTCGACGCGGCTGCGGGCCGCCGCGTCGAGGCCGCCGGCCAGGCGCTCGATGGCCTCGGCGTGTTCGAGCAACAACGGTTCGATCACCAGGCCATCGAGGGCTTCCCCACAGCGGGCCAGCTCGCGCTCGGCATCCTGCAGATCCTGTTGCGCGCGGCGCAAGGCCTGCTCGGCCGCCAGGCGCTGCTCGCGGGCGCTTTCGGGAATATCCGGCACCCCGGCCAGCGTCTGAAGCTCCGCCAGCGCCCGGTCGTGCTCCCTGAGCAGGGGTTCGACCGTGCGCAATTCGGTCAGTTCGTTCTCGCGCCGGCGCAAGCCCTGCAGCGCCCGGCTCACGTCGTCCAATGCCGCTTGAGCGGTCTCATGGGCGCGATTCAGGGCTTGCCAGTCGGCCGGCCTGGTTTGCGCCTGTTTCCAGGCGTGCCGCTGCTCTTCCAGTTGCCGGCGCGCTTCATTGATGGTGGCGTTCTGCGCCCGGCCGTGGGGATTGTAGATCTGCTTGGCATCGGCATCGAGGGCCGCCAGCAGCGCCGCAATGCCGCGGCTGCCGGCACTGGCTTCGAACAGCGTCGAACCCAGTTCGCCCTCGCCCTTCAGCAGCATGTCTCCGCCTTCCCGCAGGCGTCCGTGATTGAGTCCGAACATCGCCTCGAACTCCCTGCGCTCGAGGCCGCCGGTCAGCGCCAGTTCGTGCTCGCGCAGCAGCGGCAGGGCCGGGTCGGGTTGCGCCGTGGCGACATCGAGGCGGGACAGGGTCTCACCGCGTCCCTTGCGCCGGATCAAACCGACAGGCTGGCCGTCGCCGCCAATGAACACGCCGGCGATGCTCATCTGGTTGTAGGGATGGACGAAGTCGTCCGGGCTGTGCAACGGGATGCCGAAGCGCAGATCCGTCATCGCCCGCAGCGCAGAGGATTTCCCCGCCTCGTTGGGCCCGTAGATCAGGTGCAGATTGGCGGGGCCGGCCGTGAAATCCAGTACCGTCTCGGTGAACGGTCCGAAGGCCCGAAGCAACAGGCGGGCAAGCTTCATGCCCCTTCCCCGGCCGCCGCCAGGCGGGCGAGCACCGTGGCTTCCGCGTCCAGCAGCAGGGCCCGCAGGTCGGCGGGATGGTCCAGCCTCGGCACGTCGCCGGCGGCCACCTCCGGCGGCATCGCACCCACAAGATCGCCGAGTTCTTTTTGCGCCCAGGCCCCCAGTTCGGCATCATCCCCGGCGATGGCGTCGACCAGGCGCAGCAGTTCCCCCACCGCGTCCTGACGCTGCGCGGCCCGGGCCCGGTCCAGCGGGGTCGAGAGTGCAAGCCGCACCTGCTCGATCCAGACCTCCGCCTCAGTGATATCCTGCGCCGCCGCCTGCACCGCGGCGGTCAGCGTACCCGGCTGGTTCGCCTCGATCTGTTGCAGCCCGGTGGAACCGGTCAGCGTGACGCGAACCGCGTGCAGCCTGTCCGTTGCGCCCAGGAGCACCGGCTCCAGCGCCTTGCGGAAGGCCTCGGCCAGCGCCTCCAGCCGATCGATGCCGTCCAAAGGCACCGGCACCTGGCTCCAGCGCACCATATCCAGGGCGATGAATTCGGCCTCGACCCGCCCCGCATCCACCTTCACCAGCTCGCAGCCCTTGGCCCCGGTTTCGTTTGCATGCCGTCCCTGGAGGTTGCCGGGAAAGACGATGCGCGGCTGTTCCGAAACCACCTCGCGGGCATGGACATGGCCCAGCGCCCAGTAGTCGTAGCCCTTGGCCACCAGGGCGGCGAGATCGGTCGGCGCGTAGGTATCGTGCCCGGGCCGCCCCGTCAGGCTGGTATGCAGCATCCCGATGTTGAAGCAGCCCGGGACCGGCTCCGGGTATGAAGGAACGAGGTCTTCGTCCACCGCCCGCGCCGGAAAGCTGCGCCCGTGGATGGCGACAGACAGGCCGTCGATGCGGAAGGTCTGTGCGGTACGGCTGGAAAACACGGTGACGTTCGGCGGCAGGGGCAACTGGCGGGTGATCACGCCCTGGGCGTCGTGGTTGCCCTGGACGATGAAGACAGGGATATCTTCCCGGCCCAGGCGCACCATCTGCTCGCGGAAGAACAGGCCGGTGTGGAAGTCCTGCCAGTCGCGGTCGTAGATGTCGCCGACAAGGAGGACGAAGTCGACGCGCTCGGCGAGCGCCTTGTCGACCAGCCGTTCCAGGGCGGCGCGGGTCGCGGTGCGCAGCCGTTCGACCGGGGCGCCGTCGTAGCGGTCGAGGCCGCGCAAGGGACTGTCGAGGTGCAGGTCGGAGGCGTGGAGGAATCGCGTCATGGGCTCAATGCAAATCGGTAATGCAGTGAGGGTCACCCATTTGGTGCAGTCCGGCTAACGGGTGCCCCCTTCGTTTGCCTTTGCCCACGTCCACATGACCCCATCCGTCTACGCAGCCACGGACCAGGCAGTGCCTGAAAATGAACAACCCAGCGGCAAGCCGCGGGCTATCCCAAAACAGCGCGAGCTGATGGTTCGAGTGTAGCTTGTGATATTCATTTCCTTGATTCTTGACGTACTTGCCTATCATTTCTTCATCGCCATGCTTGCCAATTGTGCTTGCGAAAAAACCGTCCGTCCAGAATTCGCCGCCCCACAACTGTTTCTTGACTTGCGGACAACGCCTGAAAATCTCTCGCGCCGTCAGGCTCTTCACCATCCTCACAATTTTCGTCACGCTGTAGGTTGGCACCGACTGGCAGGCAACTGCCGGGAGTGTCCACTCTGTGCCAGAAGCTGATATTCGGGTCAGTTGTATTGCCCATCTGTCCTATATCCGCAGATCATCCAGAAACTCGGATGCCGGCTCCACACTGGTAACCAGCAGGTAATCTCGGGCACGGGTACAGGCCACATAAAGCAGGTAACGCTCCGTGTTGTAAACCTCTTCCAAGTCGGCGTTGTCGGCCACAGTCTCAATGCGCGCCTGAAGGGGAACGATTTCATCGTCACAGCCCATCACCGCCACGGCCCGGAACTCCAGTCCTTTGGCCAGGTGCATAGTGCTGATTGCAGTCTTGCCGTTGATAGTTTCCACATGTTCGTCGAGTACTTTGTACGGCAGCCCGGCCTTGGTCACGGCTGCGCGGGCGCGATCCAGTTCTACATCGGAGCGGACGAAAACGCCGATTTCATGGGGAGCCAAGCCCTCTTTCCAGCGTTCCGCAAGCCACGCAGCCACTGCGCTGGCTTCCTCGTCCTCAGTGTCAAATGTCAGGATGGATGGAGCCGGGCCGTTGAATACGGAAACGGTGCCGCGCCGTGTTTCCACGTTGCCGTCCACATCTGACACCTCCGGCCCGAGCAACCGGTCCGCCTGCATCCTGATCTGGTGTGAGGTGCGATAATTGATGTGCAGGGTGCGCGAGCGTCCGCGTATATCCACCCCCAGAGACTTCCACGAGAACGGCTGCTGGAAAATACGTTGTCCGAGATCGCCAGCAAAAAATAGGGCATTGGGTCGATCCCTGCCCACCGCTGCGAGGAATCGCAACTGGGCGATACTGATGTCCTGGGCCTCATCGATCACCACATGATCGAAAGGTGGGTGCTTGCGGCCGGCCAATTCCTTGGCCAGCCGGTTGAACAGGCCAGGATAGGTGATCACCCCCTCATCCTTGAGACGGCCACGGACAGCATCGAAGACCGACCATAGCGCGGCGCGTTGCGCCTCCGGCAAGCGGGTTTTCCGGCCCAGACGCTTTACGTCGTGATAGGCCTCCCAGCTATCCAACTGCCAGGCGTCTACCAGGTCTTCCCACTCTGACAGCAAGAAACTCCGGCTGAACTTCAGCCCGGGGGCTTGCGTGGCTGCTTCTTCCAGCCACCGTTTGACTTGTTCCCGCGAGGCAATCCGGGGCCGGCCAAACTGCTGTTCGTAAAGCCGTTCGCCGATCGCATTCATGGCGTGTACTTCCAGCCGTTCCGCCAAGCGTGGCTCGTTGCTGATCAGGCGGCGGAGTTTGGTGCGCAGCGCATTCGCCAGGGTGTCGGAGAACGTGGCTAGCAACAACCGGGATTCGGGTTGGCTGCGGGCCAGAAACACCGCCCGATGCAACGCCACGATAGTCTTGCCCGTACCGGCCGAGCCTGAGACGCGCGCCGGGCCGCTGTAGTCGCGCTCCACCCACTGCCGCTGTGCCGGGTGGAGAAAGGTCGTCCACTTTTCCCATGGAAACGCCAGCGCCCGTTCCAGTTCCTCGACATCATTCATCACCCGGAAGCGGCGCAGGGCATCCGGATGGCTGTAGGGGTCCGTCCCTGCCAATGCTTGTTGGCTCACCTGCGGCGTGCCACCGGTGGCCAGCTCCAGCAAGGCCTCGGCAGCCTCCCCTGGCAAATGGTCGGCCAACTCCAGCAGGCTGTCTTCGTCGGCCTGCCGCACATCGGCCAGCCACTCCACCGGCACGCCGTAGCCCAGCAGGGTTTCGTCGGCGATATGATCGAATAGAGGGGGCTTTGCTGCGGCCACCCGCTCCACCTCGACATACCTGGGAATTGTGATTTCCTGGACCGTTTCCCGAATTTCGACCAGTTGTGCCGCCCCGGTCATCGGGTGCGTTTCCAGTTTGCGCCGCTCTGCCCATTCGTAGGCCCTGTCGTGGTGATCCACATAGCACAGCAGCAGGCTGGCAGACGTTTTGTGTACGATCAAACGCAAATCAGAACTGACCCGCACCGACCAGAAATTCTTGTCCCTGGCCTGGTTCAGCCTATGGAAGCTCATCCCCGGATTAGCCGGATTCAGTTGCAGGTCGAATGCCGTGGTTTTAACCGACTTCTGTTCTTCACCAGTGAGTCTGGCAAGGCTGTCGGTAAAGGTGTCGGCAATGCGAAAGTCCATGTTCTTTTCCTGGCTTACAAACCCTGGATCAGGGCTGTTTTGCCGATTCGCCTGCGACCTGATATCTGCAAAAAGAACCAGCAATAAATTAAGGTAAAAGTTTTTACATTAGATTATGCTTTAATGCAACATTTTGTTATATATGAATAATTTTCATGAAATCAGCACGTATCACTGGCGCCATGCATCGCTATGTATGGACCTGAAACGGCCAGGATAGGAAAACCATCACTGCGGTTTCTTTTCCGGCAACTGCTTCACCATGCGGTCAAAGTCAGACTCGAAGCGCTGGTCATCCAGCACCCGAAACTTGTCGAACTCCTGTTCGGCGTGGGCTTTGGCCAGTTCAGCCGACACCTTGCCTGCGCCTTGCAAAATCTCGCGGTCATTCAGTGTCAAAAATCCTTCCAGTTTACTGATCCAGTCCTGCATGGACATGGCAATACGCCGCGCTGCCTGGCCTTCGGCAAAAATCAGATACTGTTCGGCCAGATTATTGAGGGCGCGCAGCTCTTCCTCGTTCAGGTAATTTTTGGCGACGCTCACATCGGCCTTGCGGATACGTGCCCCCTCCCAAGTCGTCAGCCCCATGTTCGGCTGGCAGCTATCGGCTCGGGTGGCGATCAGCTCGGCGGCAGTCTGTCCGTGGATGGCGAAATGCACCTTGTTCTGCACCGTGGCAAAGAACGTTTGGGTGAGCGCATGGCTGGCATCGTAATCCACGCTGGTCGCGTAGATGTCGGTGATCTTCTGGTAAAAGCGCCGCTCACTGGTGCGGATGTCTTGCAGGCGGCGGGTCAGCTCGTCGAAGTAATCCCGCCCCTTGCCGGGATTCTTCAAGCGCGTGTCGTCCAGCACAAAACCCTTGACGATGTATTCCTTCAGCTTGTCGTTGGCCCACTGGCGGAAGCGTACACCCACCGGGCTGCGCACCCGGAAGCCCAAGGCCAGCACCATATCCAGATTGTAGTGCGCCACCTCGTACTGCTTGCCGTCTGCGGCAGTTGTTCGGAAAAACCGAACAACTGAATTTTCATCCAGTTCGCCATCCTCGAAGATGTGCTTGATGTGCTCACTGATGGTGCCCTTGGCCTTGCCGAACAGCTCGGTCAACTGCTTCTGATTCAGCCATAGGGTTTCCGCCTCCAGCATCACGTCGATGCGGGTGGAGCCGTCTTCGCTTTGGTAGATCAGGAATTGTTGCGGTTCGTCCATATCTTCACCTTGTCCGTGGTCTTGACGGCTTTCTGCTCCTCGCCGGTGAGTATGATGAGGCTATCGGTGAAGATGTCGGCTATGCGGAAGTCCATTGTGATACCGTTCGGAAGAATTTTTCAGTCCAATGAACTGTTCAGCAGCATAACCTCTATCACCAAGAAATCGCTGCCGAACCCTGCTCATCTGGAAGGGTCATCCATTTAGGGGTTATAAGTATCTCCCTTCCACTACGCCGCTCGGCTGCTGCGTATCGCAAAGTAAATGGATGAACTGTCGCCCAACCTTCATACAGATTTCGAATTTCTGGGCAGTCGTCATAAGTCACGACCCACGCCGCCTTTGCCATCGACTTGAGTCGCGTTGCCAGTGCCGCATGGTAGTCCTCGGTCAAGAGGTTCAGGTATAGCGTGCTGCCTTTTACAAAGTATGGTGGATCAATGAAGAACATGGTTGAGTCTGAATCAAGTCCATCAATGAACTTGATTCCATCCAAACCAGAAACGCAGATACGATCTCCATACTCTGCAACCTTTTCGCACCTGGCTTTTAAGTTGGCTCTGTTGAACCTGGCGTCAATCTTCCATTTACCTTTTTGCTCAATGCCCCCAATCGGCCCACCGTTCATAATAATTCCGGAACGGTTGCACCGGTTCAGGTAGAAAGCCGAGAATCCGCGACGCAGTCTAGAAACACGCGCCGATGCCCGATAAATAGCGCGCTGCTGATACCACTCATCCATATCAAGCCTTACCTCATCAAGCATATGTATGAAGGGTTTCGGACGATTGGTAAGCGTCCACCAAAAATCGAATATTGCCGGGTCAGCATCATTCAGGTGAATCCTCTGAGTCTCCTCAAGATAGAGTAGCGTTAGCGAGGCACCACTACCGCCTGCGAAGGGTTCGGCAATCTCTCTTGATCCCAAACCATTTAACTTTCTTATTTGTTGTAACAATCCGGCCATGACGGACTTGCCGCCTGGGTATCTGAGCGGGCTGCTGATTCTCATTCTTTACCTACCGAGATATCTTGTTCGAGCATCATTCTGAATAGCGATTCTGTGCGAAGCCAGAACTGCCAAATATCTCTCGCTCCCGGCAAATCCGACTGCTGGTGAACAAAAGCGTGGAGGTCACTCAAGGTAAATGGGGCAGCAGCATCATACCGAATGGCCTTCTCAATCTTCGCAGCCTCCGCTTTACCTAGATTGGCCTTGGCAATACGAGTGATCTCGGGGACAAGCTGCTTCATAGTAGGAGCGCCATATTGAAGTTGACCTTTGCCACCAAGTTTTTGCACAAGCTTTGCCAATTCACCTGACCGCTCAAGGTAGTGCATCACCGAAAGCTCGAAGAAGACTCGAAGTAGTACCGCACCTGCATTCGGGAAGTCTTCACGCTTGAGCTTCGTCAACTCGCGTCGAATATCGAGCAATCGGTCATTTCCAAATCGAACTTTAAAGTCCTTTGGCAAGACAGTGGTACTTACCTGAACCTGTTTCTTAGCTACAGCAGAATGCTCTGTTTTAGCCGGTTTAGATGAGCCAGCTTTTCCGGTTATCAGGTCTGCGGGAACAAACGATCCTTTCTTACTTGCTGGAAGTTCATTCGCTTGCCAAGATTCAAAATACTTTCGAATGTCGTCATTGGTATTGAGCGTACGAGAAGACTGCTTCCCCAGCGCCACATCTGATACGAGCTTCGTGAAGCCACGGGTAAATTCCTGCTTCGTTGTCGAGCCTCGAAGACCGTGATCAGGATCAGGCTCAACCTTTAGGAAGTCACGTCCAACCGTTGAGTCAAATACACGTTCAATGGTTGTGAACAGCTTCGTCCTAGGGTTATCTAGTTTCGCCATAACCTCTTCTGGAAGATCGAGCGATCGTGCCATGTCGGTGATGGCTCGTGTTTGCCTGGCGGCTTGCACATCAGCAACTGAAAACCCAAGCTCATCGAAGAGCTCCTGATTGTCATAGCCCTCATCAAGCTTCTCTAGAATAAAACTCGCTCGATTCTCTGCCTGCCAAGCCAAGACGGGCGTCCCAACATGACGCCCCGCAACTTGCCGGTCAGTTGCCCTTCGGCTCGGGGCTACAACGACTGGTACCTTGGCGATTCCCTCACCGTCTATGATTCGCCTAGATAGACGTTCAACCTGACGTTCCAAAGCGCCCTCAAGCAACCCAGGCTCGCGCAACGCCTTGAGTGCAGCTAGGCGTCGATTGCCTTCAACAACCACGTAGCGGCCATCCTCATGTATAGCGAGAAGTGGCTCATTCGGAAAATAACCCCGCGCCGCAATGCTCTGTGCGACCTCAATGGCCTTATCGTGCTCAAAGAGTAGCTGAATCAGTTCTCGGGGAGAGCTTCCAGAAGCACTTCTTCCCAACCTTGGATTCTTCGCGTCTAGATGTAAGCTTGCCACTGACAGATGTTTTATTTGCCATTCAGTTTTTGCCATATAGCCTCCACGTTACTTTCCTTAATGATCTGTTACTTATGCAACCCTAAACACCTTCATCACCTCATCCCCCAGATGATTGATGACCTTGACCGCGATCCGCCCGGACTTGGGTTTCTCGAACGGACGCGAGGTGTCGCTGTTCAATGTCGCCCAAGCTTCCTGGTCGATTTCCGCCTTCAGTGTGGTCTTGAGCGCGCTGTAGGGGTCATTGGCGCCGAGGAAGTAGGCGTGGCGGACGAAGAAGCTTTCTTCGTTGTAGTCGGTGTCGATGAACCAGCAGGCGATGCCGTCGGCGCCGTTGCTGATGACTTCGCCGGTCTGGGGTTTGAAGACATCTACGCCATTCACCTTCACGCATAGCTTGCCGTCGCCTTGCGGCAGCAAGGTAATATCCGGTTCGCCGAAAATAACGAAGAGGTTGCCCTTGCCGGTATTCTTGAGATCAGCGGCCATGTGCAGGTCGGCGTTCATGCGGGCCTTGAGCACGGGGATGCGGCCCAGCTTGCTGAATTCCGTGGCGTGCGCCTCGTAGTTGAAGGCGCAGGCGATCAGCACATCGAAGCCGGCATCACCGCACTCGCGGGCGGCTTCCACCAGGTCGCTGCGCTGCACGGTGCCGAACTCCGGGCCGATGAAGATGCCGGCGCGTTTCTCGGTATCGCCTTCCAGATAGCGTCCCTCGGCACAGACCGCCCCCTCTCCCGGCCACGGGGTGAGTGCAGTAAAGGTAATCCGGTCCTCCTTGTGCGCCTGCTGCACCCCGGCGGTCTTGAGGTTCTCCAGAATCATCTGCGGGAAGGACTGTTTGGCAACGTAGTCGGCGCTGTCTTGCTTGAGGGTGTCGATCAGCTCGTCGTTCTCATCCACGCCCAGCATACGGTGCGGGCTGAGGCTCTCTACGGTAAAGGGGCCGGCGACACGCACGCATTTCTTGTTTTCGTAGGGCTTGTCGTAGAGATATTCAAACTCGGCCTTGGCAGCGATGGACTTGTCGATCTCCTGCTGCCGGGCGATGCGGGCCTGCCACCAGTCGGCGTGCAGTTTTCTGGCGGCCTCCGGCCAGTCCTTGCCGGCCTCGCGCGGAATCTCCCATTCCTGCCATTCCGTTTTTGTAGGGTGGGCAGGCTTCATCTGCCCACCGTTTTCGCCACCACCCGCGTGGGCACGTTCCGTGCCCACCCTACCCAGCGCGGCATTCAGTTTCTCACGCAACGGCTCCAGCTTTGCTTGCCACTGGTCCCAGATGACGTCGATCTCGGCATTGTTGGCGATGGACTTGAGCGTGATGTGCGGCACGCGCTCATAGACGAAACCGTGACGGATGTCCCCCTGCACCGGCTGCGAACTTGGCGCGGTGCGGGTGATTTCGGCTTCCTTGATCTGGCCTTCGCGGGAATCGGCCAGCAGGTAAAACGGGTAGCGCGCGCCCATGATGCGGGCACGGGCCAGCGCCAGCGCCACGCGCGAGGTGTCGATGGTGATCCAACGGCGGCCCCATTGCTCGGCGACGGTGGCGGTGGTACCGGAACCGCAGGTCGGGTCGAGCACGAGGTCGCCGGGGTCGGTGGTCATCAAAACGCAGCGTTGAATGACCTTCGAGGTCGTCTGAACGACGTAAACCTTATTCTGTTCTGCCGTGCCCATCGTGTCTTCCCACAAATTGGGAATGGCGACCGCCGCGAAGTCATTGAAGAAGATTTTGTAGTTCACGAACTCCTTGGTCTTTAGAAGGCGATTCGACTTCAAAAGCCTCTCCATACCAGTGGCACCTGTTTTCCATCCACCTTTTCGCGGCCTGAGCTTGTGGCCGTTCAGACTAAATTCAAAAAGCGTGGATTCGCTCGCGGTTTCGGAAGTCAAAGGACCTGCCAGAAAAACTCTTTCGCCTTCTGCCAACGCTTGCTCACCACTGGTCTCGGCTGCCTTCAGCGGGCGAATCGTTCCGTCAATCGCCTGCACAGAACGATACCGCGCGCCTGCTCCTTCTCGAAGGTCTTTTTCAAAGAAAGCAGGGCGATATTTCGCAACTGGCGCATCTTTTGCATACCACACGATGAAGTCTGAGATGTTGTCGATGTGGGCTTGCCCCATTCCTCCGCTTTTCTTCGTCGTGATGAGGCTGATGAAATTCGTGTCCCCAAACACCTCATCCATCACCGCGCGGACGCGGTGGACATTTTCATCGCCGATCTGCACGAAGATGGAGCCGGACTCAGTGAGGAGATCGCGGGCGACGGTCAGCCGGTCGCGCAGGTAGGTGAGGTAGCTGTGAATCCCGTCGCGCCAGGTGTCGCGGAAGGCTTTGACCTGCTCCGGCTCGCGGGTGATGTGGTCGGCCTTGCCGTCCTTCACGTCGCGGCTGGTGGTGGACCACTGAAAGTTGCTGTTGAATTTGATGCCGTAGGGCGGATCGAAGTAGATGCACTGCACCTTGCCGCGCAGGCCTTCGCGCTCGGCAAGGCTGGCCATGACTTGCAGGCTGTCGCCGAGGATCATGCGGTTGGCCCAGTGGGCGTCGTGCTGGTAGAACTCGGTCTTGGCGTTGTCGTCGGGCAGGCCGTTGAAGTCGGCGAAGAGGTCGATCTGTTCAAAGGCGCCCTCTCCCCCGGCCCCTCTCCCAGCGGGAGAGGGGTGTTTTTCGGACTGGCGGCGCAGGTCATCAATCAGCACCTTGGGATGGACTTTCTCCTGGATATAGAGCGGCGGGGCGTGTACCACCAGATCAGACCAGTCCTGCTCGTCCTTGCCGCGCCACACCAGTTGCGGGTCGAGGTCGCGGTTGCGGCGTTCATAGGCGACGCGGACCGGGCTTTGCTCTTCCTTCTGCATCACCGACTGGTATTCGGCGGTGGGGATGTTCTTGCGCGTGGCGTCGTCGTGCTTGAGGGTTTCGACGGTGAGTGTTTTGCTTGGTTTTTTGACCATTTTTATCAGGAGTCCAGAGCGTCGGGGTTCTTCAAGGATTTCTTTTCTTCGGAGGCGAGGCGGCGCTCGACCTTTTTCACGTCCTCGGCAGCGGGCAGGCTCTCAGGCCGGATGCCCCGTTCGAGCAAGGTTTTACGGACGGCCTCGTTGTTGGCGATGTGCTCGCTGGAGATGGCGTTTTCGCTCGCCATGCCGTGCTCCCTAGCGTTGAAAATGGTAATTTCCGTGGCGAAATCCTTGGCCTTGAGGATGATGGTTGGAGCAAAATCGGCCAGAGGTCGGTTGCCCGGCACTTTCCATTGGGCCTTCATGGCTTGGGTGGTTTTACCAAACAAGGCTTGATCGCCCTTGCTGCGGATCGTCGCAAAGTCCTGATTGCCGCCCGTGTGCTCATAGATGACATGGGATAGCTCTTTTTCGGTCTCCGTCAGTTTCTTGCGGACAGACACTCGCTCGGCTTCCAGTAGGCGCTGCTCGATCAGTTCCGCACGGCGGGTCTGGATAGCGAAGTAGGTTTGGGCAAAGGCGATTTCCTGTTTTTTAGGATCACCGTTCTGGGCAATCAGGTAGCAGGCGTAGCGGGTGAGCATGATGTCATCCACTTCCCTCTGGCTGCCCGAACCGAGATCGACCATTTTGTTGACGTTAACAAAATGGTCAGAAATGGCGTGGTTCGACACCTCGCAGGCGGTTTTCGCCTTGGTGACAACAGCCGTGAAGTTGCGCCACTCGGAATAGCCCAGAAGGTGCTGGAGGTCACGCGCAAGCCAGAATTCGACGCCGTTCTCAGCCTGCTGGGCATGGGCTTCAAAAGTATCGGTCAGCGTATGGACAATCTCAGTTTTCACGGGCAACCCTTTCGATCATGCTGTTGAACTCGGCTTCGACCTTTTTTGCGAAGTCGGCTTCGATCTGATAGACCTCGGTGAATTCGGCAAACGCCCAGCGGCCATATTGCTTGAGGTTGTTCACGCCGGGCACCCAGTAGATTTCCATGGTGGTTTTCTTTTCTTTCGCATCCTCGCGCCGGTAGCCCTTGATCTCGACGATCAGGTGCAGCGGGTCATCCTCGCCGTGGCCATCGTCTACCAGCACGATGAAGTCGGGGAGGTATTTGCGTGTTTCGGAGCCGTAGCGGTATGGCACTTCCAGTCCAAGGTTGTGGTTTTTGACATAGGCTTTAACGCGCGGGTGCGACTCGGCCACGCGGCAGAACTCGCCCTCCCAGTCGCTGTCGAGGATCACCCAGTTGAGGTGGCAGCGGCGGGCGTCGGTTTCCCAGCGATCCATCTTGGAGGTGTTGAAGTTGACGTGGGCGGTAGTGCCGGTGGGGTTGTAGGGGTCAAGCACGGCCTTGATGGGACGCTCGCCGACCAGTGCGCGGGTGATGCCGGCGGTAATGCGTTCGCAGGCCATGTCCGCCAGTTCCTGATACATGAGCTGGGCCGGGTAGGTGCCGCCCTTGCACACCAGGCAGGTGTCGAGCCACTGTTTGGTGATGCGTTTGAGCTGACCGAACAGGTGCAACTTGGCTTCTTCGCCAGGGTCGCGCCATTTGGTGTAGAGCAGCCGCTGGGTGATGTGAAACAGCAGCGTGGAATGTCGCATGTCGCCCAGGTGCGTCAGGCTGAGGTCAACAGACTCGCCGATGATGCCGGCGTTCCGGGTGATGGAAGGTCCGACCAGATCGGGCGTCAGCTCCAACACCGAGTCGGCATTGAACTCGGCAGTCAGCCGTTCTTCGGGTAGTTCCACCCGGTAGCCCTGCACGCGAGGGAACTGGATTTCCAGCGCATCGCGGTCGGGTCTTTCGGCCTTGACCTGGATAGTCTCGCGCGGGGGCTGCGGCGGTGCGACCACGGGCTTGGCCGTGAAGTCGAAGGGAATGCCCAGTACGTCAGCGTATTCGACGTTGAACAGGCCTTCGTCGTTGAGATCGTAGGACTGGCGGCGCAGCGCGCGGCCAATGACTTGCTCGCACAGCAACTGGGTGCCGAAAGCGCGCACACCGAGTACATGGGTGACGGTATTGGCGTCCCAGCCTTCGGTGAGCATGGAAACCGATACCACGCAACGGATGGAGTCGCCCAGCCGGCCAGACTTGCCGACGGTGTTCATGACCTCCCGCAGCAGGTCCTGATCCGTGATGTTCTCTGCCTGACGGGGGTCGCCGGTGCGCTCGACGATCTCGCGGCGGAAACGCTCGATCTCGTCGGAGGCCATGTTGCGGAAGTTGTCGTCCAGCGCCTCGCCGGATTCGAGTTGCTCGCTGTCGATGAGCAGTGTGCGGGGGCGGCCGAGCGGGTTGCCGTGTTCATCGAAGTTGCGGAACAGGGCCAGGCGCCCGTTCTCCAGCATAGATGAACCGTCATCGTTCTGCCGCTGAAAGCCGGAGATGAAGTCATACACCAGCTTGGAGGTGGAGGTGTTGTTGCAGACGACGATGAAGCAGGGAGGGACGCGGATGCCGGCCGATTCCCAGAGGTCGTAGGTTTTTTGATAATGGCCGTAGAGGGCTTCGAGCGCGGTCTGGAGCCGGACGGGTAGGCTCACGGGGTCGAGATCTTTCGCCTTGCCCCGGCCCTTTTTAGGCATGTCCTTGCGGATGTGCTCCCAGAGGTTGCGAAACATCGGCATTTCTTCACCGGGGATGTTCTGCGCTACAGGTACGCGCGGCAGTTTGACAATGCCGCATTCGATGGCGTCCATGAGCGAAAAATCGCTCATGGTCCACGGGAACAGGGTGCCTTCGGCATAGCCCGAGCCGCGCAGGAAGAATGGCGTGGCTGACAAGTCCATGACGCGGCCTACGCCCAGCTTGCGGTTGACGGCTTCAAGCCCGGAAATCCACAGGCGAGCCGCTTCGTTGTTCTGCTCGGCTTCCTTCCTGTCGTCGCCTTTCAGGGCTTTGTCTTCAGCGACGTGGTCAGGTTTTTCGCGGTAGCAGTGGTGGGCCTCATCGTTGATGACCAGGATGTTTTTCATGCCCATGAGATCTGGCATGACCCGCTGCAGCATCTGGCCTTCGGTTTCCAATGTGTTGAGTTCTTCACCGCCACGGCCTTGAAGGAGAAGCCGTCCGCCCTTGGAAAGCTCCATGCGCTCGCGCAGCTTGAAGGCGTGGTAATTGGTGATGACGATCTTGGCCCGCTCCAGATCGCCCATCATGTCACTGGGCACCAGTTCACGGCTTTGGTAGTAACTGTCCGGATCATTCGGTTGCAGCACGCGCAGGCGATCCTTGATGGTGAGGCCCGGTGCGACAATCAAAAAGCCGCGCGTGAATTTTTTGCTGGTGGGGTGGCGCACGGCGTTGATGGTTTGCCACGCGATCAACATTGCCATGACGGTGGTTTTGCCCGCACCGGTGGCCAGCTTCAGCGCCAGCCGCATCAGCTCCGGGTTGGCGTCGTTGTTGGCATTGGCCAGGTGTTCCAGAAATCGCTTACCGCTCTTACCGGTCTGCGGTGCCACCTCGGTCAGCCAAATAGCGGTTTCCACCGCCTCGACCTGGCAAAAGAAAGGCCGGATGCTGCTGAACTTGTGATGTCGCCAGTGCTGCAGGAGGCGAGCCGTTTCGGCGGCGACGTGCCAGTCGTTGGGATTGGGGATGCGCCGCCACTTGTCCACCTCCTGCCGGACGGCATTGATGATGGCCGTGTGGTCGTACTGCTGCTCGGCTGTGGAAAGCCCTTTGCCTTCGTCGAATAGCAAGTCGCCCTGCTTTGCTGCGCCTTTCTGCTTTTTGGGTTTAGGGATGGGCGTGATGAACTCCGCTCTGCGGCGGCGTTCGATGACCTTCTGAGTCGGCTGGCCCTGCGTATCAAGTTCCCAGTGGCGAGCAGGGTACTCATACGGCGAGTTGAGAATGGGTTTTTCGAAAAATTGATTTCTCATTCTTTTAATATGGATGGCCTAGATTTTGATTTTCCGGCTAGTTTAAACCACGCTGCGGATAGGCGCATTCCGTATTCCCATATCAGCAGCAAACGAAACAGCTCATCGTCTGAGAAACGTCGAGTCCTGGGCGGGCACTTGTCCGGAAGGGAGGCTGCCATGAACGGGTGGAGCACAATGACCCTTTCGTTCTCCGCCAGCAATCCGCGCTTCCGGTACCAGGATGGCAACGCTCGACTTCTTGCAATAGAAAGCGATTAGGCGCCTGCTGCGCGTTAACTCTGGCTTGTGACTTGCCTTAAAAGGCAGAACGAGGCGGCGGTATTCCTTGAGAACAGTGGAAACCAGCGGGTTCTTGACGTCTTTGTGGGGTGTGGAGGCAGGATCAACGGCTGCAGGTTTCGATGCAACAGCCTGCTGGGCTGTACGGTGCTGGGCGAGAAGCTTGGCGTGGGTCGCGATGGCCCATTCTTTACCCTGTTTGTGCGTTTGACATCGGTAGCAGAATCGGAAGGGCCGTTGTGAATCCGAACGCGTGCTCGCCATGACTTGCCACGGCGACTGACATCATACGACATACGCAACTCCGGTTTGCTGGGAGTTACGTATAGCTACCGTGTGCCACTTTCGTGCCGACTCGGACCAAATTGGGGGGGATGTCCGGAACTGGCGCGCCCTAGTGGATTCGAACCACTGACCTTTGGCTTCGGAAACCAACACTCTATCCAACTGAGCTAAGGGCGCGGACCC
>JAJZRT010000723.1 GCA_021802595.1 Pseudomonadota bacterium | reverse complement strand
ATGGTCGGCGTGGTACCGGGCGACACCGTCATGCACGAGCGCCCGGTCGGACGCGGCTATGCACGCCTGCAGCCGACCGGGAACGACCGCTGGCAGGAGGCCGAAAGCATCCCGGCGCACGAATTTCATTATTCCAGCTTGGAAAACCTGCCGGCCGACTCCATATACGCATATCAGGTGACGCGCGGCCATGGCATCGATGGCGAACATGACGGCTATCAGCAACACAATCTGCTGGCCGGCTACGTGCACCGCCGCGGCAGCGGCGAGCAGGGCTGGATCGCGCCCTTTTTGAACCAGGTGCGCGCGCACAAGGCGCGTGCCGCAGCTTAATTACCGAAGGACACACGATGATCAAGATCACCGACGCCGCCGCCGCGCAGATTCGCGCCGCCAACAACAACCCTGATGTGTTCGAGATGATCCTGCGCGTGGCCGCCTACCAGGAAGACGACGGCAGCGTGAACTACGGCATGGGCTTCGACACCGAGCGCGAGGCCGACGAGCACCTCATCGTCAATGGCATCGAAATCCTGATCGCCGCATCGAGCACCCCTTATCTGCAGGGCGTGACGCTCGATTTCGTCGAAATGAATCCGGGCGACATGCGCTTCATTTTCATTCCGCCCTATTCAGCAGAAGACGGGCCCGCCGAGCCGGGCGACGACGCTGCGGCCACCGAGTAAATCCCATGAATTACCTGCCCATTTTTCTCGACCTGCGCGACCGCCACTGCCTGGTGGTGGGCGGCTCCGAAACCGCCGCGCGCAAAGCCGAACTGCTGCTGCGTGCCGGCGCACGCGTCGATGTCGCCGCGTCCGACCTGCACGAAGGCTTCGCACGCCTGCCGCATGCCGAACGCGTGACGCGGGTGGCGGATGCCTTCACCCCGGGGCTGCTTGACGGCAAGGACGCGGTGATCGTGGTCGAGGACGATGCGGTAGCTGCCAAAGTCGTCGCCGACGCTGCGCGGGCACGACACATCCCGGTCAACGTGGCCGACAAGCCGGCGCTGTGCAGCTTTATCCTGCCGTCGATCATCGACCGCTCGCCGATCATGGTGGCGGTGTCCAGCGGCGGCGAATCGCCGGTGCTCGCGCGCATGCTGCGGGCGCGGCTGGAAACCCTGATTCCCGCCGCCTACGGCCGCCTCAGCGCGCTCGCTGCGCGCTACAAGGACCGCGTGCGTGCGGCGATCAAGCCGGAACAGCGCCGGGCCTTCTGGGAAAAGGTGTTCCTCTCGCCAGTTGCCGAAATGGTGTTCTCCGGACGCGATGTCGAAGCCGAGGCGCAACTCGACGCCATGATCAAGGACTCTGCCTCCCACGCCATCAGCCGCGGCGAGGTGTATCTGGTTGGGGCCGGCCCGGGCAATCCCGACCTTCTCACCTTCCGCGCGCTGCGGCTGATGCAGCAGGCCGACGTCATCGTCTACGACCGCCTCGTCTCGCAGCCCATCCTCGACATGTGCCGGCGCGACGCCGAGCGGATCTACGTCGGCAAGGAGCGCGACGACCACGCGGTGCCGCAGGAAGAGATCAACCTGATGCTGGTGCGCCTGGCCAAGGAAGGCAAGCGGACGCTGCGCCTGAAAGGCGGCGACCCCTTCATCTTCGGCCGCGGCGGCGAGGAAATCGAAACCCTGGTCGAGCACGGCGTGCCGTTCCAGGTGGTGCCGGGCATCACTGCCGCCGCTGGCGTGGCGTCCTACGCGGGCATCCCGCTCACCCACCGCGATTATGCGCAGTCGGTCGCCTTCGTCACCGGGCACCTGAAGGAAAACACCTTCAACATGAACTGGGAGGGCATCGCGCGCAAAGACCAGACCATCGTCATCTACATGGGGCTGAAGGGCCTGCCGCTGCTGTGTGAGGCGCTGATCAAGCATGGACTGACTGCCGACACCCCGGCGGCCATCATCCAGCATGGCACCTTGCCGACCCAGCGCGTCATCACCGGCGACCTCACCACGCTGCCGGCGCTGGCGGAGCAGGCCGGACTCAAGGCGCCCACCCTCATCATCGTCGGCAATGTGGTCAAATTGCGCGAAAAACTCGGCTGGTACCAGCCTGAACTGCATAGCGAGCAGGCTCACCGCACGCCGCTCGAGGCCGCGGATCACCTGCCCTGAGTACGCGTTGAAGGCACGCGTGCAAGGATTGTCCGTCGTGCGTGCATCCCGTTGTGCCTGGCCGATTCTGTTGTGATCGGGTTCATCCCTTCCCGCCACGAACGACCCCGAGACGTCCAGCCTGATTGCGCTCCAGTGCGCAAGCCCCCTGTGGGGGGTGTGTCATTCGCGACTCAGGTCTAGAATTAAAGACGGATTTGTCCTGAAAGAACCCGTCATGACCACCACGCTCCACCCGCAAGAGGTAGGCCGTGGTTCTAAAGACGCTGAAGCGTCAAGAACCACGCTCACCATCGATGGCAACGAAGCGGTTGCCCGCATGGCCTACCTCGCCAACGAGGTGATCGCGATCTACCCCATCACGCCCGCGTCGAGCATGGGCGAATGGGCCGACGAGTGGGCCTCGCAGGGCAAGCCCAACCTGTGGGGGGCGGTACCGAAAATCATCGAGATGCAGTCGGAGGGTGGCGCGGCCGGCACACTGCACGGCGCACTCACCTCCGGCGCGCTGGCGACCAGCTTCACCGCCAGCCAGGGCCTGCTCCTGATGATCCCCAATCTCTACAAGATCGCCGGTGAGCTGACCCCCTTCGTGCTGCATGTGGCGGCACGGACGCTGGCGACGCATGCGCTGTCGATCTTCGGCGACCAGTCCGACGTCATGGCCTGCCGCGCCACCGGATGCGCCATGCTCGCCGCCAACTCGCCGCAGGAAGCACAGGACTTTGCGGTGATTGCGCAGGCGGCGACGCTCGCCGGGCGCATTCCGGTAATCCATTTTTTCGATGGCTTCCGCACCTCGCACGAGGTGGCGAAGATCGCCGCCGTGGAGCAGGACACGTTGCGTGCCATGCTTGATCCTGGCCTGATCGCAGCACACCGCGCACGCGCACTGTCGCCGGAGCATCCCGTGCTGCGCGGCACCTCGCAGAACCCGGACGTATTCTTCCAGTCGCGGGAGCGCGCCAATCCTTTCTACGACGCGTTTCCGCAGATCGTGCAGGACGCCATGGACCATTTTGGCGAACTCACCGGCCGGCATTACACGTTGTTCGACTACGTCGGGGCAGCGGACGCCGAGCGTGTCATCGTGCTGATGGGTTCAGGCGCCGAGACTGTG
>JAJZRT010000722.1 GCA_021802595.1 Pseudomonadota bacterium | reverse complement strand
ACGCGCTGCGCCGCAGATGCCTGGCGCGCAGCCACGCGGGACGCCACGTGTTCATGCGCCAAAGCAATGGAAGGGTTGACCAATCACGGGCGGCGAACGGGATATAGGGCCGGAGAAAATCGTTGCCATGCACCGAGACGACCGTCTTGCGGCCATCGAGGGCAAGCCAGGCGTAGGCGGCATTCATCGCGTGCCACACGTCGGCCTCGCAACCGTCGAAAGCCCGGCGATCCAGGGTGAGGTGCTGGCGCAGGACGGGCCTGAGCTCGACGCCCTCCAAGGAAATCCTGTCCCGGACATGCGGCCGGGTGTAGAGTGTGACGTCATGCCCGCGCTTGGCGAGTTCTCGCGTGTATTCCCAGGCATAGGTTTCGATGCCGCCGAGGTCGGGGGGGAACTCGGGGCTGACGATGGCGATTTTCACGGCGCCCGCCCCAGCAGGCCGCCACTGGGGGGCACTACATCGCCGGACCATGCCACCAGGACATCGGGAGGCGTGTGCCATGCCAGAGGCAGCGCCTGGTCGGTGGGATTGGCGACAAGAAGCTCGGGGCGCCCGCGGTCTCCGAGGTTGATGATGCGCAGGCGCCCATCGACTGGGATGGGGCAGGGAAGCTGTTTGCTCGGTGCGATGGCTTCGGCATTGGCGCCCAAAAGGGAGGGCGGCAGGCCCTGCTTTGTGGCTTCCAGCAGCAGCACCGCCTGGATCATCCACATGCGGTAGTTCTCATGCGCGGGGTAAATCCGGCACAGGTGATAGAGAGCCTCGGCCCAGAATCCGAGCGCGTACTTCTCATAGCGCAGTTCGGCCCAGCGCTCCAGAATGCCGCTTTCGGCAGTGAAGCGTGCGGCGGTATGGATGATGGGATCAAGTGTTGCATCTCCGCACATGCGCCGGTAACGCGCAAGATCCATGAGGTTGATGGATAGATAGTGATGCGCCCAGGTACGCAGCGAAAGTTCGCGGTCGATGTAGCCGCCGGGCATGACCAGCCTGGGAAAGCGCGATTTGACATCGGGCAGCCGCGGCAGCAGATATTTCCACGCCAGGCGCTTAAGCGCCCGCAGATGCGGAGGGAGCCGCTGAGCCCGCTCGGTGGGCAGCAGGGTCAGGGCGACCAACTTCATGAGCGGCCGGTACAGCCACGGTGCCGCATCCATTGCGAGCACCGATTGCGTGGCCTGGGCCGCCGAGGCAAGCAAGGCTTGGTGACGCGGGCTTGCGGTCAATTTGGCATGGCGTGCCAGCCCCACCGAGGTGTCGAGCTGGGTGTTGAGCACCAACATGTTGCTTGGCGACTTGCCCAGAGCCCTGCTTTTTACCCAGCGAAAAGGCGTCTCCTTCATGGCAGCTTCGCTATGCTCCAGGTCGTCGTGCAGGAACCAGGCGCCCGTTCTTAGATTGTCGGTCTGAGCGGCGAGAAAATCGGCAAGCTTGTCCGCGGCGGCCTTGACAGTTTGGTTTGGCGCTTCGGCCAGGGTGTCAAGCATGAGGTGCAGAGCGCTGACGTTCAGCCGGTAATGCGCTTCCATGCGTTCCGTCCACTCGCCGTGGCGAAAGGCCCCGTCCCTCCCCTGGCGCGCCAGGACGCTCAGTAATAGTTGTTGCTTGAACAGCCGGTAAAGGGCTTTTCCAGTGGCTTTCTCCAGACCGGAAAATAGTATGTAAAGGGCATGAGCATCGTTCTCGGAGCATATCTTGCGTTTGTGCGGCCAGGCGTAGCGGTCCTCGTACACACTGCCGTGGATCAGGTGGCGGTAGAGGTCTGCGGGTTGGCCGTAGCGGGTGTGTGAGCCGAGCAGGAAATGGTTTTGGGTCTCGATTGGGGCGAGGTACTGCAGCTCGCTGATGAGTGCCAGATCCTTCAACTGCCAGATCACCGCGTCCAGTGTCCAGCCTTCCGGCACGGGCGCGAAGGCGGCGGACACGGTGGCGTCGCTTAGCTCGAAACTGCGCAGCTCGGTTGTACGTTCTTCCAGGATGTGACCGCATGAATCGGCGCGCCTCAGCGTAGCAGAGAGGGGCAGCCAATAGGCGGGCGCCCCGGGATCTTCGCTGCGCAGCAGCCAGCCGCCTGCGGGCACCGATTCCAAGGTGTAGTGGCCGGCTAGGAACCAGCTTGCGGCGGTATCAGCACTCAGGCTGATGCAAGAGGAGCCATCCAGAAAACGGTCAACCCAGAGCCTGATCTTGTCGATGCGCGCCGTATCGCGTCGGGCATTGTCAAGCAGGATATCCGGTGTCGCCGTGGCCGGATCGAAACAGGAGACTAGATCAAGTTCGGCAGCCGCTAGTGACGTGGTATGATGCCTGAGGTTCATGAGGTACCGCGCATCGCTTTCCAGCGTTTCTGAAGTTCCCAGATGTCCTTCGGGCAGGCGCCGAAGCGGCGCCGCCAATAGTCACGGATGCCCTTGTACCAGGCTTGGTTCAATGGGCTGTTGAGGGTGCCGCGCCAGGCCCACAACATGGCGCGCGGGCCATGCTTGGCCGCGCCCAAGACAGGCACGAGAAAACATACAAAACCGCGGCGGTAGATCGACCAGTGCAGCACTAGGCGCTGTTTAAATGAGAGCTGCTTGTGTGCCCACAGCAGCCGGTTGCGAAAGGTGAAGTAGGCTTTGAGGGGGGAGTCCTCGCCACCGAAAGACACCGAGACCTTGTGCCATACATGGCCACTTGGTACATAGATGTTGGCGAATCCTGCCTTGCGCGCGCGTGTGCAGAAATCAATTTCCTCGTAGTTGAGGAAGAAATCTTCGTCCAGCAACCCGATGCGCCCGAAGACCTCGCGGCGGATGAACATGGCGCAACCGACGACAAAGTCGTCATCGGAGATAGTGTCGTATTGGCCGTGATCTAGTTCGCCATCGCCACGTTGGGCAAAGTGTTGTCGATCTGCCAGCCACATCCCGCCCGCGGACCAAATGCGCTTGGGATCAGCATGGAAATAAATCTTGGGGCCAAAAATACCCCCATCGGGTCTGGTCGCAGCTGATTCTACAAGGCGCGAAACCAGATCTGTCGCAACAGTGGTGTCATTGTTGAGGAGAAGAACGTAGTCTGCTCCAGTATCGAGGGCATGCCGGATTCCCGCATTGTTGCCGCCGGCAAAGCCAAGGTTGCATCCGGTCTCGATTACTTGTATGCGGCTCCCGAGTGCCCGGAAAGTGTCCGCCGAGCCGTCGCTGGAACCATTATCCACCACTGTAATGGTGCATTCTGGATAATCGAGTCGTTGCAAGGATCAAG
>JAJZRT010000721.1 GCA_021802595.1 Pseudomonadota bacterium | reverse complement strand
TTGTCGCGGTACTCTTCCATCAGGTTTTCCGTTTCCACCTTCCTGATGCCGGTGAAAGGCTCTTTCTCGGCCAGGATCTCGCCGCAGCTCTTGTGCTCGAAGCGGTCCATCAGCGACCGGCCCACCTCGTAGAGCGCCAGGTTCTTGTGCTCGCAGGACGCGATGTCGCGCTCATTACTCGCCTTGACGGTTTCCAGCCTGCGCTTCTCCGCCTCGGTCTGCTGCAGGGTCTGGGTGGTGTCGGCGAGGGTCTTCCGGGTGTCGGCCAGCTGCTGCGCCGTGGCGGCCAATGTTTCCTTGACCTGGGCCAGCTCGGCGGTCACCGCCATAAGCTGCTGCTTGCTGGTGGCCAGCCCGTGTTGCAGGCTCGCCGCCTTGCCGGCCTCGGCCTTCGACGACGCCTGGGCCTTCGCCAGATCCGCGGCCAGCCGGGCCTTGTCCTGCTCCGCGGCCGTCAGGTCACCCTGGGCCTGGGAGAGCTGCTGCTGCACGCGCCGCAAGGCCTCGCGTTCGCGGCTGGCCTTCTTGTCGGACGCTTCGGCGTGCGGAGCCACGGCGGCCATGCACACCAGCAGCGCCAGCGACAATGCGGCGAGCCGGGCCGGCATCGTGCCGGGGCTGGGTTGATCGATGTTTCGACGTGCGTGCTTCATAAAATGGTTCCTGACGTGGAAAGGCGGCCTGGATGAGGACCGTCAAAACGAGGAGCCGCCGCGCGCGCCCAGCAAGGCTGCGATGTCGTGACGGCCGCCCGCCCAGAACAGCGGCCGGTTGCCGTTGCGGTCCATGAGATTGGGATCCACGCCGGCTTCCAGCATCAGCGTGACGATATCCTTGTAGCCCTCCTGCACCGCGATCCCCAGGCTCACCCGCCCTTCCCGGTTCCAGATCGTCATGTCGGGGTGGGAGGCCAGCAGCTCGCGCACCACCCCGGTTCGATGCATGAGGGTGGCCGCGATGACGGGCGTGTTGCCATCGCCGCTTTTCCGGTCGACGTCGGCACCGGCCTTGAGCAGTGCCCGGACGATCCGGGCGTAGCCGCGCAGCGCGGCCATGCCCAGCGGCGTGAACCCCCGCCCCTTCAGGTCGGGGTCGGCGCCTGCATCCAGCAGCGCGCGCGTCATCTCGAAATTGCCGTGCAGCACCGCATGCATGAGAGCGTTGTCGCCCCACTCGTCGGCCCGGGCATTGGGGTTGACGCCGCTTTTCAGCAATGCGTCAACCTGCTCGAGGTCGTTGCGGGCCGCGGCCGCGATCAGCTCGCTTTGCGGGCCCTCGGCATAGACCGGCTCGCGGTCGTTGCCCGTATCCTTGATACGCGCGAACGCGAGCGGGTCGTAGCGTGGCCGCGCCTCGGGCGCGACCGGCCTGGGCTCCGGCAGCAGCCAGTCGTCGCGCTCCATGTCGAATGCCAGGCACGGTCCGCTGACCAGCAGCAGCGCCAGCAGCCACTTAGAACTTCGCATTGAAATCCACCTGCAGCACGTCCACGCTGAACGGCAGGCCGTCGATCGCATCGGCCGACAGCCACCTGGCGGTCAGCCAGGTATTGCGGTCCATGCCGTACGAACCGCCGATGAAGAAACCTCGACTGTTGGTGCCGCCCAGGCGGAAATCGGAATCGGCGAAGGCATCCACCACCGCATCGCGTTCCAGGTGCCGGTAGCCGAGGAAGGCCTGCCAGTCGCCCCGGTTGTGCATCGCCGGCCAGCCCACCGTGAGCTTGGTCTGCCAGCCCAGCGTACCCGCTGCCTGCGGCGTCCCCAGCAGCGCGTCGACCCTGGCCTTGTCGTAGCCGATGTTTTTCACCACATCGCCGTCCACGATCACGTGGATGGGATCGAAGTGGGCAAGATCCAGAGTCGCGGTCAGGTTGACCAGCGTGTAGTCGGCCGCCAGACCGTACACGTTCGAATAATCCGGGGAATTGGGTGCCACGAGAAATCGCGTGTTGCCCTTCTGGTGCGCCATTAGCACGGAACCGGCATAGCCGTAAGATCCGAAGCCCGGATCATAGACGGAGGCGATGTTCTGGTAGTCGTAATAGGCAAGGCCAAAGCGCCAGCGCGTATCGCCATCCATCTTCCAGTCCAGGCCGGCCTGCGCGGCAAACAGCCATTTGTCCTTCGCCAGATTGGCGGTCGACGTCTCGACTTCCCTTAGTGGGAAAGCGCCCAGCGTGAAGAAGGGCTTGCCGCTGCGGTCGCTGCGTGCCCACGGGGTGAAGGTGGCCGCGAGACCGTCGAAATTGAGGTTGTCGCTCCACACCAGGTCGGTGCTGAAGAAGGGATTGGGGATGCGTCCGCCGGAGACGGACAGCCAGTCCCACGGCTGGACCTTGGCATAGGCCCGGTCCAGCACCAGCGTGTACTTGTTGAAATCGTTGCCCAGCGTCTGGTTGGTGGAATATGGCTCGGTGGTGTTGCCGGTGGAGAGACGGAACCCGGTCGAGACGTAATCGCTGACCTTGGCCGTCAGTCCGAGGCGCGCGCGGACCCGCAGGCGCTGGCGGTCGGTCTCGGTGTTGATCGGATCGGTGGCACTGCCGAGGCCATAGGGCTCGGAAACGAAAGCGCTGCCGGGCGCATTGCCCTTCGCGAACAGATCGTCCTGATAGCGCAGGCGGATGTCGCCATCCCACTTCAGGCGCCCCACCCACTCCGGCACCGCATTGACGTCGCCCCACTGCTCGGTCTTGGCCTGCGCCACCACTTCCTGGCGGATCTGCTCGCTGATTTCGCGCTTCACCACCCCGGGGATGTAAGGCACGCGCACGACGCCCGGCGCCGTCTCCGCTGCGGCCGCGGCCCTGGCCTGTTCCTCCCCTTTTTTCTCCGCCTGCTGGACGAGTTCCTGTGCTGCCTCGGCGCTCAGCACGCCTTTCTTCACCAGCGCGTCGACCAGGGCGAGCGTCGTCGCGCGCAGGGTTTCGAGGTCCTGGCGTTCGCTGCTTGCCTGCGCGGGCACTGCAAACGCCAGGCTCAGCGCCATGACCAGGGGCTTGATGTAATGAGTTTTCATGATGAATGGATTGAGTGGAATCGGGTGGTCATAAACTGGAATGTCAGCGCGACACCACGCGCAGCCGCACCGGCTGCGGGATGTCGGCCGGCAGGGGGTCGCGCAGGCTCACCTGCAGGATTTCCTGACGCAGCGCTTCGTCGAGTTCGCTGTCGCCGGTTCCCTTGTCGATCTGCACCCGGCTGACGGCGCCGGCCGAGTTGAACCAGATCTGCGCCACCACCTTGTAATC
>JAJZRT010000720.1 GCA_021802595.1 Pseudomonadota bacterium | reverse complement strand
CCGCCTTGGCACTCGCGGCGACGCGCTGGCCGACGGCCCCGGCACCACTCTTGGCCACATTGGCAAGGCCTGCGCCAGCAGCACGAACTCCACCGCCACCCGATGCCGCGGCGCCAGCCTGGTAGGCGGTTTTCGCGCCGCTTGCCATTGAGCTGCTCGCACGCCCGGCCGATGCAGCGCTACCGATGGCCGCGCGCGCAGCGCCCGGCACCATGCGTGCGCCAGTGGCCACCGCCGCGCCACCCGTCGCGATAGCCGCGCCACCGGCCACCGCCAAACCAGCAGCCCCCAGCGCCGTGCCGGCCGCCGCACCCGCACCGAGCTGCGGTGCGCCGGACACCAGCCCGGTGGCAATCCCCGGCCCGAAGATCCCGAGTCCCAGCATCGCCAGTGAAGCGAGCATGATGGTCAGCGCCAGGTCGATGGAGGGTTCGGTGCCGGGCGGTGTTTGAAACTGTGCAAACAGTCCCGTGCCGATGCCGACGATCACCGCCAGCACCAGCACCTTGATGCCCGATGACACCACGTTGCCCAGCACCCGCTCGGCGAGGAATGCGGTCTTGTTCCACAACGCGAACGGCACCAGCACGAAGCCCGCGAGCGTGGTCAGCTTGAATTCGATCAACGTGACGAAGAGCTGCACCGCGAGTACGAAGAAGCTCACGATCACCACCAGCCAGGCGAGAAACAGCACGCTGATGACATCGAGGTTAGCGAACACCTCAGGGAAGCCGGTCAAGTCGCTGATCTGCGCCATGATGGGTTGCGCCGCATCGACACCGACCTTGGCCAGGTGGCCCGGCTGCAGAAACTGCGCCTGCGTCAGCGTGGAACCCGACGCCACCAGCCCGAGTCCGGCAAACGAATTGAACAGGATGCCTGCCAGGTTGTTGAAGTTGCCGATGATGAACGCGAACGCGCCGACATAGAGCGTCTTCTTGATCAGCCTGCCGATTACGTCCTCGCCGCCCATGGCCCAGAACAGCCCGGCCAACGTCATGTCGATCACCACCAACGTCGCGGTGAGGAACGCCACTTCGTTATGCAGCAGGCCGAAACCCGAGTCGATGTAGTGCGAGAAGACATCGAGGAAGTGGTCGATGACCGACAGATCGTTCATGGCTCAGTCTTTCGCTGCGGAAGCGGGTGCGGCCGGTGGCGCGGGCGTGTACGGCGTGCCGCTGCCCATGAAGCGCCGCCGCGTGGCCTCACTCGCCCTGTTGCACAGGGCATCGCCCGCCTTATCGTGGTTGGCCTTGCACTGCGCGCGGACTTCCTTCAGGCGCTCGGGATTCGCCAGCAGCGATTCGACCGAGTCGGTGGGTGCCGGCTTGTTGCAGGCGGCGAGCAGCAGGGTGCAGGCGAGGGTGGTCAGGAGGGTTTTCATATGGGTTCCTCAGTTGCCGTAGAAGTTGACGGGGGATGGCGAGTACGGTGTGCCGGTGCCATGGAAACGCTTGCGCACCTCGGCGGCACGCGCATGCACCGCGACCTGACGCGCCTGTTCGAGAGCGACGGCGCGGTCTTGCGTGACCTGGAGCTGCTGCGCCTGGATCGCCTGCCGGGCCTGCAAGGCGAGCAACTGGTTCGTCGCCTGGGTGGCCTGCAAGGCGCCCACCGCCGACTGGCTGCTGTTCACGAGGGCGGACAAGGTCTGCTCGTCGGAGGCGAAGTTCTGCACCGACTGCGACTGCACCTCGGTCGCGGTGCGTAGCGCCTCCAGTGCGTTCTGCCAACGCTGGCTGGCGTCGAGCGCCATCTGGTTTGCCGGGGTCGAGGCGGTGTAGGCAGCGGGATAGAGCTGCGCGAACTGGGTCTCCATCTGAGTCAGATTCAATGACAGCCCTTGCGCCTGCTGCAGCAGCTGGTTCGTCGCGGACAGCGCGGATTGCAGTTGATTGAGCGCGCTGAAGGGGAGGCTGGTCAGGTTCTTCGCCTGGTTGGTCAGCATCTGCGCTTCATTCTGCAGTTGCTGGATCTGGTTGTTGATCTGCTGCAGAGTACGGGCGGCGGTCAGGATGTTCTGCACCAGATTGGCCGGATCGATCACCACCCATTGCGCCTGTGCTGCAGGCATCACGGTCATGAGCATGGCGGCGGCGAGGGCAGGCAGGGTCCTCTTCATGACGGATTCTCCTTGGGAATGGTCGGGATGAACGGGAAGGACGGGATGAGGTCTGCGGCCCAGCCGAGGCCGCGATGGCGCAGCCAGGCGGCCGCGAAGTCCGCCGGCGGCACCGACGCGGCAACGGCGTCGATGGCGCGCTGGTCTTCAGGTCTGGCCGCGCCGGCGAACGCCAGCGTCACCGGCCCGAGCCCCAGATCGAAGACGCGGTTGCCGAGCCGCGACTGGTAGTAGTAGTCGCGCTTGGGCTGGGCGGTCGCCACGATCTCGATTTGCCGCGCATTGAGACCGAAGCCTTCGTAGATGACGCGAATCTGCGGCTCGGTCGCCTGGGGATTGGGCAGGAAGATGCGGCTCACGCAGCTCTCGACGATGGCCGGCGCAATGCTGGAATCCTTGATGTCCGCCAGCGATTGCGTCGCGAAGATCACCGACACGTTCTTCTTGCGCAGCGTCTTCAACCATTGGCGGATGCGCGCGGCGAACACCGGGTCGTCGAGGAACAGCCAGGCTTCGTCGAGGATCAACAATGTCGGGGCACCGTCGAGTCGTTCCTCGAAGCGCGCGAACAGGTAGCGCAGTACCGACAGCGCCGCCGCTTTGCTGTGCATCAGTTCTTCCATCTCGAACGCTTGCACGTCGGCGACACCGAGCTGGTCATGGTCGGCATCGAGCAGTCTGCCGTGTGCACCGCCCAGCACGTAGGGTTGCAGCGCCTGACGCAGTGCATTCGACTGCAGCAGTACGGATAATCCAGTCAGGGTGCGCTGTTCACACGGCGCGCTGGCGAGACTGTTCAGTGCCGACCACACGGACTCCTTCTCGGTCGGCCCGACAACCACGCCTTCGTGAATCAACAGGCCTTGGACCCATTCGGCCGCCCAGGCGCGGTAGCTGTCCTGGTCGATGCGGGCCAGCGGCTGGAAGGCCATGGCACCGTCCGCACCCAGGTCATAGTGCTCACCGCCAAGTCCGAGCACGGTGGCGCGAATCGAGCGCCCCATGTCGAAGGCGAAGATGCGCGATCCGGCATAGCGGCGGAACTGCAAGGCGAGCGTCGCCAGCAGCACCGACTTGCCCATGCCGATGGGGCCGACCACCAGGGTGTTGCCCACGTCGCCAATGTGCG
>JAJZRT010000719.1 GCA_021802595.1 Pseudomonadota bacterium | reverse complement strand
GTCGCGCAATGCGTTGACCACGGTGTGGATGAAGGAGGCGTGGACGCGCAGGACCTGTTCGACGGCGGGGGGCAGTTGGGCCATGTTTGGTAAGCGGTGGCAGTAAGCGGTGAGGGGATTGTCCGGTCAGGGACCCGCGTTGGCAATGGAGGGACGCAGGGGCACATTCTCGATGTGCCAGTGCGCGCGTGTCCATGCCAGGAGTTCGGCCGGCCCGGCATCGTGCAGCTCGCGCGGCGGCGGATGGCCGAGCACGGCGAGCGCCAGCGCCAGCACGGCGCCCCGCCCCGCTTCGGGCAGAGCGGGGGCGAGGGTCTGCTTGGACAGCTTCTGGCCGGCGGCATTGGTGATGAGCGGCACATGGGCATAGCCGGGCGTCGGCAGGCCGAGCAGACCTTGCAGGTAAATCTGGCGCGGCGTGTTCCACAGCAGGTCGGCCCCGCGCACGATCTGGGTGATGCCCTGGAAGGCATCGTCGACCACCACCGCGAGCTGGTAGGCGAACAGGCCGTCGGCGCGTTTGACGATGAAGTCGCCGACGTCGTGCGCCAGGTTCTGCTGCAGGTCGCCGTGAATGCGGTCATTGAAGTGGACGCTCACATCGGTGATGCGCACCCGCCACGCATGTTTTTCCGCGCGCGGCGCGGCATGCAAGCGGCAGGTGCCCGGATAGACGATTTCGCCTTCGGCGTTACGCGAGGCATGCGCCAGCTGGCTGCGACTGCAGGTGCAGGCGAACACGGCACCCTGCGATTTCAGCGCAGCGAGCGCTGCGGCATAGGCGTCGTCGCGCTGCGACTGCTGGATCACCGCGCCGTCCCAGTGCAGGCCGTAGGCCTCCAGTTGGCGCAGGATAGTGTCGGCCGCGCCGGGCTCGCAGCGCGGCCGGTCGAGGTCTTCCATGCGCACAAGCCAGCGCCCGCCTGCCGCGCGGGCGTCGAGGAAGCTCGCCACGGCGGCGACCAGCGAGCCGAAGTGCAGGGGACCGGTGGGAGACGGCGCAAAGCGCCCGACGTAGGGTGCGGGAGTCACCCCGCGATTATGCCGCGCGCAGCCTGGATCGGGATGCCGCCTCCGGGTGCAGGCTTTGATAGAGCGCGAGGATGGCGCCGCCCATGCGCGCCTCGCTCCAGTCCGCGGCGTAGGCCTTGCCGGCCGCGCCGAGCGCCTGTGCAGCGGCGCGGTCGGCCAGCAGCGGGGCCAGCACCCCGGCAAAGCCCGCCACATCGTCCGGTGCGATGCGGCAGCCCTGCCCTTCCTGCAGCACATCCTTCGTGCCCATCTCGGCCAGGCCCACCACCGGCACGCCGAGCGCCATCGCCTCCAGCAGCACCAGTCCCTGGGTCTCGGTCTTGGACGCGAAGACGAAGACATCCGCCGCGCAGTAGCAGGCCGGCAGTTCGGTCCGGCGTTCGAGGTAGCCGACGAAGCGCACATGGCCGGCAAGGCCGCGCTTCGCCACCGCGCGTTCGAGCGAGGCCTGCGCCGGGCCTTCGCCGGCGATGACGAGCAGCACGTCGGGCAGGCTGCGCCGCACCACGTCCGTCACCCGCAGCAGGAAATCCAGGTTCTTCTCGAAGGCCACCCGGCCCACGTAGGCCATCACCGGGCGTTCGGGCGCGATGCCGTGGCGGGCGCGGAACGCGGGGCCGTCGCAATTGGAAAAATCCGCCTGCCGCAGTCCGGTGGGAATGATGTGGACGGGGCTGCTGACGCCATACGCCCGCAGTGCGTTCTTCATCGCCGACGACGGCGCGATCACCGCAGTGACGCCGTCGCACTCCTTGCGCGAGATCATCCGCGCCGCCGCCGCCAGCCAGGCCTTCGGCAGGAACGGCAGATAGTGGTGGAAGTATTCCTCGAACAGCGTGTGGTAGGTCTCGACGCACGGCAGGCCATGTTTGCGCGCCCAGCGCACGCCGGCGCGGTGCGCCAGGAAAGGGGTGTGGACATGCACCAGGTCGAAATCGGCGGGATCGAGTGCATCGAGCGCAGCGGCCAGCGCGCGCGGATGCATCAGGCGGTCTTCCGGGTCGCGCGGAATCTGCCAGCCCGGCACCCGAACGATGCCGGCCTCGGCAGCCGCGGCCGGATAGTCCGGCGCCACCAGCACGCTGCTGTGCCCTGTCTCGGCGAGCGCCTGGCGCAGGGTTTGAATGGACGTGGATACGCCGTTGACGCGCGGAAAGTACACGTCGGACACCATCAGGATACGCACGGCAGGCTCTCCTTGTCGGAAAACCTCCCTTGTATGGCAGGATGGTTACGGGGTGATTACAGATCGATGCCGGGCTGCGCCTTCACGCCAGCGCGGAACGCATGCTTTTCGTCGGCGATGATCGACACCGTGTCGGCCAGTTCGATCAGCGCCGCCGACGCGGCGCGCCCGGTGACGACGACATGCTGCATCGGCGGGCGCTGCGCCAGCGCGTCGAGCACGACGTCCGGGTCAAGGTAGCCGTAGTTCAACAGATACGTCAGTTCGTCGAGCACCACCAACTGGTACGACGGATCGGTGAGCATGCGCGCGGCGATCGCCCAGCCGCGCTGCGCCGTGGCGATGTCCTGCTCCCGGTTCTGCGTGTCCCAGGTGAAGCCGTCGCCGGTGACGTGCCATTCGACCCCCGGCTGCTTGCCGAGGAAGGCCTCTTCGCCGGTGTCGGTGCGCGCCTTGATGAACTGCACCACGCCGGTCTTCATGCCGTGGCCGAGCGCGCGCGCCACCATGCCGAACGCCGACGTGCTCTTGCCCTTGCCGTTGCCGGTGATGACGAGGAGCAGTCCGCGTTCGTCGGTGGCGGCGTCGATGGCGGCATCGACCACCGCCTTCTTGCGCGCCATGCGGGCGGCGTGGCGTGCGTTACGATCGGGTTCGCTCATCGGTTTCCTTTCCTGCGGAATCAGGCGACCACCGGCCTCGGACAGTGCGCCTGCTTCGGGCGAAATGCCCTATTTCGGATGATATTGCAGCGCGATCAAGCCGTTGATCCCTGGCGTGTTGTAGGCTGGCACCAGCTGGAAACTGCTGTTGTAGCCGGCCGCCAACTGGTAATCCGCGTCCAGCACGTTGTTGACCCGCACCAGCACGTCCAAGTCAGGATTGATGCGGTACTGCGCCCGCACGTCCAGTCTGGCATAGCCCGGCAGGCTGACCGTATTGGCAAGATCGGCAAAGCGGCTACCCGAAGCCACCAGGGTGGCACCCAGGGTCCAGCGGTCCAGTACTTTCGACACGTCCAGCGTGCCGTGTCGGCGCGCGCGGTAGCT
>JAJZRT010000718.1 GCA_021802595.1 Pseudomonadota bacterium | reverse complement strand
ACTGCCCATGCACTGGCGCTACGCGGCCTGGATGTGACCGTGCTCGAGCGGGCCGACGCGCCGGCACAGGCCGCGTCGGGCAATCCGGTGGCGGTGTTCCGCCCGCTGATTTCGCGCGACGACAACCGTGCCACGCGCCTGACGCGTGCGGCCTTCCTGCACGACCTGCGCACGTGGGCGATGCTGGGTGGCGTCGAATGGGCGCGCTGCGGCGTGCTGCACCTGGCGAAGGACGCGGAGGCGGCAGCGAAGCAGCAGCAGGCGCTGGCCGCCACCGCACCACCAGCCGACTATGCACGTTGGGTCGAACTCGGCGAAGCACGCGAGCTGGCGAACTGGCCAGTGGCTGCGCCCGGCGTGTATTACCCCACGGCGGGCTGGGTGGTGCCGGGGAGCCTGTGCCGCGCCTGGCTCGATCATCCGGCCATCCGCGTGCGGACTGGCAGTCCCGTCGCGCGGATCGAGGCCGTCGCAGCGGGATGGCGGGTCATGGATCGCGAGGGCGCGGTGCTGGCCGAGGCCGATGCCGTGGTGCTGGCGAACGCGCGCGACACCCTGAGCCTGGTGCCCGATCAGGTCTGGCCGCTCCATACCGTGCGCGGGCAGATCACGCAGTTGCCGCCCGGCAGCCTGCCGGAAATCCGGCGGGTGATTTCGCGCGAGGGCTACTTGGCGCCGGGCGCACGGCCGCTGGTCGGCGCCACCTACGAGCATGATGACGAAGACACGGCGCCGCGCCTGGAAAGCGACCTCGCCAATCTGGCGCGGCTGGAGGCGATCCTGCCGGGTGCAGGCGAGCGGCTGGCAGGGGAGGCGGTGAGCGGGCGCGCCTCGCTGCGCGCCACCCTGCCGGACCGGTTGCCGATGGTGGGCACGGTTGGCGGCCAGGTAGGTCTGTATGTCGCGGCGGGCTATGCCTCGCGCGGGGTGGTGTGGGCGGGTCTGCTGGGCGAGGCGCTGGCGGATCAGATGACGCAGCAGCCGTGGCCGCTGGAAACCGGATTGATGCAGGCGATTGCGCCGGGGCGCTTTACCGCCCGTTGAGGCTCAGGCTGCGGTAAGCGGCTTGCCCGTGTTTGCGGCGACCGACTGGCCGGCCTGGTCGTACAGGCCGTTCTGGCTGGTCGCGGCGTGGATCAGCACATTGAGCGCCTGACGGGTGGAGGCCAGGCGCATCTCGATCAGCGTACCGATGCGCTGGTTCATCGCCTGGGCCTGCAGTTCCATGTCGCACAGTTGGCGCCAGCGGGCGTCGTGTTCGGGCTGGCCGTGCTGCGCAAGCCAGGCGTCCATCCCGGCGTGGTCGGGGGTATGGCCGGCGGCCAGCAGTTCGTCATGGCGTGCGTGCGCCAGGTTGCCCAGGGTCTGCAGCTGCGCCAGCTTGGAGGCGTTCAAGGGCGCCAGGCGATCGGCCTCGCCGTCCACCAGTGCGCGTTCCTCCTCGCCCAGTACATTCAGCAGCGCCTGCCAGGCTGCGCTTTCCACCGTCAGTTTGGCGATCAGGGCGGGGCTGCGGGAGGGGTCACTTGGCGACATGGAGCATTTCCTTGACCGAGTTGAGCAGGCTTTCTGCGATGTTGCCGGTATTGATGGTGTACTGCCCGCTGGCAATGGCTTCCTTGATGCTGTCCACGCGCGCGCGATCGACGACCGGAATCGCAGCCAGCTGGGTTTCCAGCTGCTTCAGCTGGATTGCGCGCGGGCTCAGGCTGACGTCCGTTTGCTGGGTGTCGGCGGGTTTGTTGCCTGCAGCCTTGCCGGCACGGCTTTCGACGGGGTTCGGCAGTGTGACCTGCTTCAGGCCGGGATCGATTTTCATGGCAGTTTCCTGGGTCGGGTCGGGCGGAGCGGCGTCAAGGTTTCAAAGACTAGATCAGTAACGTCAATTTACCCGTTTCCTGAAGTCCATCCGGTTCAAAAGGTCACCACCACCTGCTGGCCGTCCTGCGCGATGCCGCTGACCACCTCGCCCGAGGGGGTTTTCACCCGGACCCGGTCGCCGCGGCTGGCGTTGGCCAGCGCCTGGCCTTCGCTCTGGACGGAAAAGCCCGGCCCGTTGAGCACCAGGCGGGTGGTTTGCCCCTGCTGCACGGCGAGCGGGGCGTGCAGCAGCGCAGTGCGCAACGGCGCCCCGGCGGCCAGCCCGGATACGGTGCGGTAACCCAGCAGGTCGTCGGCGTGGGTGACGACGTCGGCAGGCAGGTTGCCGAGATCGCCTTCGCGCAGCGCGAGGTCGGCGGCGGCCAGGATGTGGTTGGCCGGCAGCGGCTCGCGGGTCACGACATACGACCCGATCACGTGGACCTGTGCGGCCAGATAGACCGTCCACCGGGTGGGCGCCAGGCAGCGCACGCCCACCGTGGTTTTCCCCATGCTGCGGCTGCCGGCGGGCTGGAAGGCGTCGAACGCGGAACAGGCGGGCAGGGTGGCGCGCGGCGCCTGGACCTGGATCGTCACCTTGCCGGGCAGTCCGCCGGTCTGGGTTTTCAGGAACCGCTCGGCCTGCGCCTGCACGGCGGCCGGATCCTGCCGGTCCGCTGCATGCGCAATGGCTGCCAGCCCCAGGCAGGCGACGGCTGCGAGCCCCATTCCGAGGCGCTTCCACACGGCTTTTATACGGTTGATGGCCATCCCGACTCCTTGGCTCGGCTTCTCACACTGCCGCATTGTAGGGAGCAATGCGACATCTTAAACGGCGAAATGAACCGGCTTTTTGCCCTTTATCGTTCGATTGAATGGACAGGGGGATGCCTAGGATGCAGTCATCGCAAAAAGGCTTTGCGGCAGAAAGAGGGTAGGACCATGCTGAACCGGCTGGATGACATGCTGAATTTCAACACCCAGGCGCTGCGCATACGCGACCAGCGCCAGCAGGTGCTGGCGTCCAATATTGCCAACGCCGACACGCCCAATTACAAGGCGCGCGACCTCGACTTCAAGGCCGCGCTGCAGGGCGCGTTGCAGGGATCGTCCGCGGCCGGCGGCACGACGCTGGACACCGCGTCGCCCGGCCATCTGGCCGGCAATCCGGGCCTGGCGGCGGAGGCCGGGCTGCTGTATCGCACCCCGGCCCAGGGCAGCGTCGACGGCAACACGGTGAACATGGATGCCGAGCGCGCCGCGTTCGCCGACAACGCCATTCATTATGAATTCAACCTGACCCGCATCACCCAGCAGATCAAGACCATGCTGGCGGCGATCCAGGGATAAGGAGCCTATCGCATGTCTCTGTTCAATATCTTCAATGTGGCCGGCTCGGCGATGAATG
>JAJZRT010000717.1 GCA_021802595.1 Pseudomonadota bacterium | reverse complement strand
GGGTGCAGCCGGATATGATTATCGCCCCCCAGGTGTTGTGCGGGGAACTGCTGGCCATGGCCCTCAACGGCGAACAACTGGACAGCAATGCGGTGATGAAGATGTTCCGCTTCAGCAGCGGGACGGAGACCGCCAGGAAAGACTGAGTTCAGCCGTGCGCTTCATCCCAGTGCTTGCCGACACCCAACCCCACGAGTAGCGGCACCGCCAGTTCCGCTACGCCCTCCATACGCGCCCTTAGTGCCGACTTTGCAGCCTCCAGGCCGACCTCCGGCACCTCCAGAATCAGTTCGTCATGCACCTGGAGAATCATCCGACCACGCTCGGGCTGCTCCTGCAACCAGGCATCCACGGCAATCATCGCCATCTTGATAAGATCCGCCGCAGTGCCCTGCATAGGTGCGTTAATGGCCGCACGCTCGGCATAATTACGCCGGGCCGGGTTGCTGGAGCGAATTTCCGGTACATACAGACGGCGGCCAAAGAGCGTCTCCACATAGCCCTGCTTTTTCGCCAGGGCACGGGTCTGCTCCATATATTCGAGAACGCCCGGATAACGCTCAAAGTAACGGTCCATGTACTGTCGCGCAGCCGCCTGATCAATGCCCAACTGTTGCGCGAGGCCGTAGGGCGTCTGCCCGTAAATCAGACCGAAGTTGATAGCCTTGGCCGCCCGGCGCGCAGCACTGTCCACCGCCTCCTGTGCCAGATTAAAGACCTCGGCAGCGGTAACCGCATGGATGTCCTGTCCCTCCGCAAAGGCTTGCAACAGACGGGCATCCCTGGAGAGATGGGCCATAATACGCAACTCGATCTGCGAGTAATCGGCGCTCAGCAGACAGTGCCCCTCCTCGGCGACAAAAGCCTGACGGATACGCCGGCCCTGTTCGGTACGCACCGGGATATTTTGCAGATTCGGATCGCTGGAGGAGAGGCGTCCGGTGGCCGCCACCGCCTGCTGAAAATGAGTATGGACCCGGCCGGTGTCGGGATTGATCATCTGCGGCAGTGCATCCGCATAGGTGTTTTTGAGCTTGGCCATGCCACGATAATCGAGAATCAGGCGCGGCAGATCGGCGTGAACAGCGAGCTGGGCGAGCACATCTTCATTGGTCGACGGCTGACCGCCGGGGGTTTTCTTGAGTACCGGCAACCGCATCTTGTCGAAGAGGATTTCCTGAATCTGCTTGGGGGAGTTGAGGTTGAAGGACTGCCCCGCCAGAACAAAGGCCTTCTGTTCACAGTCCGCCATGTCTTTACTCAGTTCCGTGCTCAGCACTTCGAGCTGGGCACGATCGACTTTGACACCCGCTTCTTCCATACGCGCCAGCACCAGCACCAGCGGCATTTCTATTTCCATCAACACGCGCTGCAAGCCCGGCTCGCTGGCGAACCGCGGCCAGAGCTGCGCGTCCACACGCAGACAGACATCGGCATCCTCTGCCGCGTAGGGCAGCGCCTCCACTACCGGCACATCGGCAAAATTACGCGCTGACTTGCCTTTGCCGGCCACCTCTTCGTAGCGGATGTTCTGATGTTGCAGATAACGCTCGGCGAGGGTGTCGAGATCGTGGCCGTTGTGACTGCTGTTTAAGACGTAGCTTTCCAGCAACGTGTCGCGGGCCAGGCCGGCGGGGTGGATGCCATGTCGCCAGAAAACCCGCCAATCGTATTTGGCGTTCTGGGCCAGCTTGGCGGCCTGTGGGTCTTCCAGCCACGGCCGCAAGGCGGTGAGGACGGCCTGCCGATCCAGTTGCGGACTACCGTCGCGGTGGCCAATAGGAATGTAGACGGCCTGATAGTCACCACCGGCTTGCCAAGCGCAGGAAATCCCCACCAAATCGGCATGCAGCGGGTCGAGGCTCGTGGTTTCCGTGTCCAGAGCGACCACATCGGCCGTTTTCAGGTCGAGCAGCAGCGCATCCAGCGCTTCCGCAGTGGTGATGGCCCGGTAGGCGGCACGATCTATGTCACTGCTCCGCTTTTCCGGCACCTTTCCCGCATCGTCCGCAGGCAGGTCCCTGAGCCAGGCATGAAAACCCAGGCGCTGCGCCAACGCCCGCAGGGCGGCAACATCCGCCGCCCGGCGGGCGTAAGTCGCGGCAGGCAGCGTCAGATCACAGCGAATGGTCGCCAGATCGCGGCTCAAAGGCAGATAATGTGCGGAGGCACGCAGCGCCTCACCCACCTTGCCGCCGATGTCGTCGGCATGGGCCAGCACGCCGTCCAGATCACCATATTGCGTCAGCCACCGGGCGGCCGTTTTCGGTCCGGCGCCGGGCACGCCGGGGATGTTATCCACCTTGTCGCCGATCAGCGCCAGCAGGTCGGCAATACGCTCCGGCGGTACACCAAAGCGCTCCTCAACCCCGGCCACATCCGTTTCGATACCTTTCATGGTGTCGATAAGCCGCACTCGCTGGTTCACCAACTGCGCCATATCCTTGTCGCCGGTGACGATAAGCACCTGCTGGTCGGGCGCCGCCTCCCGGGCCAGGGTGCCGATCACGTCATCCGCCTCCACGTCGGGCTCGATCACGAGCGGCAGGCCGGTGGCCCTGATCCAGTCGTGCAGCAGCGGAACCTGGACCCGTAGCTCCTCCGGCATGGAGGGCCGCTGTGCCTTATACTCAGGATAAAGTCTGTCCCGGAACGTACCGCCGGGAGCGTCGAATATGACGATGATTTCGTCACTCGGATACTCTTTGAGCAAGCGGCGAAGCATGTTGGCGACGCCGTAAATAGCTCCGGTCGGAAGATTGTCCGGGGCGCGCAGGTCAGGCAGCGCGTGAAAGGCACGATAGAGGAAGCTGGAGGCATCGACGAGGATACGGGGGTCTTGGGGCATGGTCTGGGACTTCTCCGCGGATTTCCGCCATAATACGGAAAATCACCACCATTGACACGGGAATGACGGATGCGGGCACATCTCGAAGAGGAAAAACTGCGCGACAAGGGCGAGGGACGCCTCACCCGCGAGGCCTGGAAAATCTTTCAGATTATAGCCGAGTTTGTGCATGGCTACGAAAAACTGGCCGACGTCGAACCCTGTGTCAGCATTTTCGGTTCAGCCCGCATTGACCCGGAACATCCCTGGTATCTGAAAGCCCAGGAGATCGCCGAGAAACTCTCCAATGCCGGGTTTTCCGTCATCAGCGGGGGTGGTCCCGGAGTGATGGAAGCCGCCAACAAGGGCGCCTTTCGCGGCACGGGCTACAGCATCGGGCTCAATATCGAACTGCCCCACGAGCAGCATATTAACCCCTAC
>JAJZRT010000716.1 GCA_021802595.1 Pseudomonadota bacterium | reverse complement strand
TTTTCATCCTTGTCCTCGGCCACCTTGTCTTCGATCTGGAATTCGCGCTTGCGCTGGGCGCGCTGTTCCCTGAATTTTCCGGAATTGGCGATCAGCCATTCCATGTTGGTCCGCGAGTCGGAATTCAGCAGCGCCTCCTCCTTGCTGATGCGGCCGGCGAGGTGCAGTTCCAGCAGCGACTCTTCGAAGGTCTGCGATCCCTCCACCAGACTCTGCTCGATGGCTTCCTTGATCTTGTCGATCTCGCGCCGCTGGATCAGCTCGGCAATGTGCATGTTGTTGACCAATATCTCGATCGCCGCCACCCGCTTGCCGTCCGCCCCCTTTACGAGGCGCTGGGAGATGACCGCCTTCAGGCTCATGGCCAGGTCCAGCAGCAGGCCTTCCTGCATCTCCGCCGGGAACAGGCTGATGATGCGATTGAGCGCGTGATACGCGTTGTTGGCGTGCAGCGTCGCCAGGCACAGATGCCCGGTCTGGGTATAGATCAGGGCCTGGCGCATGGTCTCCTGATCGCGGATTTCGCCGATCAGCAGCACGTCGGGCGCCTCGCGCAGGGCGTTCACCAGGGCATTCGAATAGGACGCGGTGTCGATGCCGATCTCGCGCTGGTTGACGATGGAGCGCTTGTGCTTGTGGATGAACTCGATCGGATCCTCGATCGCCAGGATATGGCTGGTCGAATGGGCGTTGCGATGATCGATCATCGCGGCCAGGGTAGTGGACTTGCCGGAGCCGGTGGCACCCACCACCAGAATCAGGCCGCGCTTGTGCATCACCAGCTCGTCGAGCACCGGCGGCAGTCCCAGGGTAGTGATCGACGGCACCTGATCCGAGATGTAGCGAATGACCATCGCCACCGAACCGCGCTGCCGGAACACGTTGACCCGATAGCGGCCACAGTTCGGGACCGACAGCCCGAAGTTCATTTCCATGGTCGACTCGAAGGCCGCGATCTGTTCTTCGGTCATCAGCGCGTAGGCGACCTTCTTTACCAGGGCGGCGTCGAAGACCTGCTGGTTGACCGGGTGGATCTCGCCCTCGATCTTGATATAGACCGGCGCGCCGGCGGAAAAGAACAGGTCGGAAGCGTGCTTTTCCGCCATCAGGCGGAAGAATTGGGTGAGGTCCATGGGGCTCGCTGAAAGATCGTGAATCGGATGCCGGTCCGGCCGCCGGCGCTAGCAGTTTGTTGAATTTATCCCGAAACCAATCGCCGGTTTCCGGGTCGTAAAGTGCAATAAATTTTGCTGTGGAGCCACACGATGCGCGGTGCCGATGTGATGCAAGAATCGCTGTTCACGGTCAAACGCCTGGAAGACTTCGTGCCGCAAGCGCACCCCCTGCGCGACATTCGCGACCTGCTCAACACGGCGCTCAAGCAAATGAACGCCGACTTCAACACCATGTACGCCGACCGAGGCCGCTACTCCATCGCCCCCGAGAAACTCCTGCGCGCCCTGGTGCTGCAAACCCTCTATGGCATCCGCAGTGAGCGGCAGCTGTGCGAGCACCTCGAATATAACCTGCTCTACCGCTGGTTCGTCGGGATCAGCATGGACGATGCGGTCTGGGATCACTCCAGCTTCACCACCAACCGCGACCGGCTGATCGAGCACGACGCCGTGCGTACCCTGTTTGGCCACATCGTGGCGCAAGCCGATGCGGCAGGACTGTTGTCCGACGAACACTTCTCGGTGGACGGCACCCTGATCCGCGCCTGGGCCAGCAACAAGAGTCTGGTGCCGCGTGACGGCCCGCCGCCGCCCACCAGCGGCCCCAGGAGCAACCCCGAAGTCGACTTCAAGGGCCAGACGCGCAAGAACGACACGCATGTGAGCAAGACCGATCCTGATGCCATGCTGGCGCGCAAAAGCAACAACGAAGGCGCTTACCCCTCCTTTGCCGGTCATGTGCTGATGGAGAACCGCAACGGCCTGGCGGTCGATGTGCGGCTGACCCAGGCCACCGGCACCGCCGAACGCGAGGCGGCGCTCGACATGCTCAAGGATCAAGCCGCTGCCCGTACCGTGGGTGCGGACAAGAACTACGACACGCACGGCTTCGTGGAGGCCTGCCGCGAACAAGGCGTCACGCCGCACGTCGCGCAGAACACCGCACGCTCCGGCGGCAGCGCCATCGACGGACGCACCACCCGGCATACCGGCTATGTCATCTCGCAGCGCATCCGCAAACTGATCGAGACGCACTTCGGCGACAAGAAGCAACATCGCGGCGGGCGGCAGGTGAAGGTGCGCGGCCTGAAGAAGGTGGGCTTCGTGTTCACGCTGGGCACGGCGGTGACAAACCTGGTGCGCATGGCGAAATTGCTGGGGCCGCCTTGCGCGGCATAGGGACAGGTGCGCCCGAAAGGCACCAAGGCACCGCGAAATCGCGGTAAATCGATAAACAGGAGCAGATAAAAACGCTCCACCGGCCATCAAACGAAGGCCAGTATCGGAAAAACGATTCTGGAAATTATCCTGCCGCATTTTTCGGGGTGATTTTCAACAAACTGCTAGGAAAGGATGGACTTGAGCTTGCCGAAAAAACCCTTCTTCGGGTCGTCCCCGTCGTCATCGTCTTCCTCTTCCGGCGTGGCGTTCGCATTCGGGTACTCCGCCGCCTTGACCTGCGTCGCCGGGCGCACCATGGTGCGCCGCGCCAGCTGGTTCACGCCGATCTCGCGCAGCTTGTTCGGCTGGTCCAGCAGGAACTTGGCGAACTCGTCCAGCATTTCGTGGGAGATTTCCGCCGCCTCGTACATGAATTCGTTGACGGTCAATCCGTTCAGGTTCTTGATCTGCAGGGTGATTTTGGCATTCTCGAAATCGGCTGAGAACTTGGCGGTCACCGGCACCTCGCTCGCCACCGTGAACACGGCACGCGTCACCAGCCCGCGCTCGTTCTTGAACTCGGTGCACTGGTATTTCAGGTTGTTCTGCCAGAGATAGTCCTTCTGGTTGTCGATCTGCTGCGGTGTGGCGCGCTCGATCTTGATCGCCTTGTCCGTCACGCATTTGAAGCGCAGCACCAGCGCGTTGATGAAATCCTTCTGCCCGATGCGGATGGAGTCGATGCTGAGCGCGTAGTCGCGTGGCCGGAAATCGTCAATCAGCCCGAAGCCGTCGATGAAATAGGAGCGCTTCACGTCCATCTCCAGGACATTGAGCTGGTTCACCAGTTCCTGGAGGTAGTGCTGAATTTCCTTGTACCTGGTCTGAACCGCCAGGAAATTCTGGCTGACCGCGACAAGCTTGGATTGGGTCT
>JAJZRT010000715.1 GCA_021802595.1 Pseudomonadota bacterium | reverse complement strand
GGAAGGCCGAGAAGGCCGCGGTCACCGGAGCACAGCATATCAAGGAGGAGCTCGACCGGGCGCGCATCGAGATCGAAACCGCGCGCCGTGCGGGGGACCTGGCGCGCATGTCGGAACTTCAGTATGGCCGTATTCCGGAACTCGAAAAGCAGCTGGCTGCGGCCGCCGCGGCCGAGGGCAAGGAGCGCAAGCTGCTGCGTTCGGCCGTCACCGAAAACGAGGTGGCCGAGGTGGTGGCGCGCTGGACCGGCATACCGGTGGCGAAGATGATGGAAGGCGAGCGCGACAAGCTGTTGCGCATGGAGGAGGAACTCGGCCGGCGCGTCGTCGGACAGACCGAGGCCATCGCGGCCGTGGCAAACGCGATTCGCCGTGCGCGTGCCGGGCTTTCCGATCCCAACAGGCCGAACGGTTCTTTTCTGTTTCTCGGTCCGACGGGCGTAGGCAAGACCGAGCTGACCAAGGCCCTGGCCGCCTTTTTGTTCGATACCGACGAGGCCATGGTGCGCATCGACATGTCGGAATTCATGGAACGGCATTCGGTGGCGAGACTGATCGGTGCTCCGCCCGGCTATGTCGGGTACGAGGAAGGCGGCTATCTCACTGAAGCGGTGCGGCGCAAACCCTACTCCGTGGTGCTGCTGGACGAAGTCGAGAAGGCGCATCCGGAAGTGTTCAACGTGCTGCTTCAGGTGCTCGATGACGGACGGCTTACCGACGGGCAGGGACGCACGGTGGATTTTCGCAACACCGTGATTGTCATGACCTCGAATCTGGGATCGCAGGCCATCCAGGAACTGGCTGGAGAAGACAACTACGACCGCATGAAGGCGGCGGTAATGGAGGTTGTCAGTCAGCATTTCCGTCCGGAGTTCATCAACCGCATCGACGATATCGTGGTGTTCCATCCGCTTGTGCGCGAACAGCTGCATCGCATCGCGATGATCCAGGTCCAGTATCTGCGCGAACGGCTGCAGGCGCGCGACATGGATCTGCGCCTGACCGACCAGGCGCTGGACAGGCTGGCCCAGGCAGGATTCGATCCGGTCTACGGCGCCCGTCCGCTGAAACGTGCAATTCAGCAGTCGGTCGAGAATCCGCTGGCGCAGGAAATACTTGCCGGAAAATTCAGCGCCGGGGACAGCATCGTGGTCGATGTGCACGGCGACAGGCTCGGATTCCGCCGCGAAGGTTCACGCAGACGCTCGGCGAGCGGATGAGTCTGTTTCGCGGGCCGCGCTGATCCGCAGTGCGCCGCTGCCGGGGTGCGGTACGCGCCCGGCAGCAGGTCCTGGACCGGCGGCCGCGGCGGGAAGGTTTGTCAAAGGCAGACGTTCTGCTCTATGATGCAAGCGCTGTCCCTGTCGGATGGGTCCATCTTCTTGCACAGTAAACAATGCATGGTGCACGCAGCGGAAGACCGGTTCGCCAGCCTTCTTCCGGTTCCCTGACCGATGCCGCGCGCTTTTCCAGAAAGGCGGAATGCATGTTCCGGCGGTTGAGAATGCCGACGCTGTCCGAACTGGGACTGCAGCGGTTGTGGTCGGATCTGGCCAGGCGCCGTTACCGGCACCGCCAGTTCGTCACCATCGCCTATGTCATGCTGCTCAGCCTGATCGGTCGTCCGCAGCGGGTTCCGGCGCTGTTCTGGCCCGGAATGGTCCTGGTAGTCAGCGGAGAAGCGGTGCGCATGTGGGCCTCCGGCCATGTGAAAAAGGACAGGATTCTCACGACCACCGGCCCCTATGCCTTCGTGAGGCATCCGCTCTATGTCGGCAACAACGTGATCGTCGCGGGATTCTGCCTGGCGTCTGGCCTGTGGTGGAGTCTTCCGCTGTGGGTGGCGCTCGCCTTCGCGTTTTTTCCGCCGGCCATCGCTCACGAGGACGCTCTGCTGCACCGGCTGTTCGGCAGGGCATGGGAGGATTGGCGCGCGCAGACCCGGGCGCTCGTTCCCGGCCTGACTCCGTTCCGGACCGGGACCCGAGGCGAATGGTCGCTGCGGCAAAGCCTGAAGGTCAATGGTGAGCCGCTTATCGCGGCATTTCTGGGAGGTTGCCTCTACCTGCTGCACCTCAAGATGGCCTGAATGAGCTATGAACACCGCGTTCACCGGCGTCACCGATGACGAACTGATCGAGTGGATCGAGTGGATCGAACGCTGCGCCGTTCGCCGCAGCGACATCCTCGCGAGCGGTTACCAGGGGCATGTCTACTTTTTCAACGAGAACGGCAGGCGTCTGGTCATCAAGACCGCCTCCGGACGAGGCCCGATGCGGTGGCTGCGCTGTTACATGCTGCGCAACGAATTCAAGGCCTATTCGAGCCTGGCCGGGGTGCGCGGTTGTCCGCGCTGTTATGGCCTGATCGCAGGCCGTTACCTGGTTCTGGAATACCTGGAGGGGCAGTCGCTGCGTCATGCCGAAGCGGAAGACCGCGCGAAATACTATGCCGAACTGTTCTGCCTGATCGAGGAGTTGCACCGGCGCGGGATCGCGCATTTCGACCTCAAGCGTAAGCATAACCTGATGGTTCTGCCTGGAGGAAGTCCGGGGATCGTCGATTTCGGGGTGGCCATCAGACGCAAGCGCTGTTTTGCCCCCATCAACCACTTTCTTTATGATCTGGCCGTCAAGATCGACTTCAATGCCTGGATCAAGCACAAGTACCGAAAATGCTACAGTGAAGTTTCGGACGCCGACAGGGTCTACTTCCAGCACACGCGTGCCGAAAAGATCCTGCGCGCGATCAAGCGCGCATGCCGTGCGCCGAAGGTTCTGTTTGCCGACGGCCGGAGCCAAACTGCGGCGCATCCCGATCGGAATGCCGTGCGCCGTCGCACGGTCCTGCGCGCCGATGCTTCGGGCGGGAAGCGGGGCGATGGCGAGGCGATATGCAGTCGACTGGATTCCGCAAAGCCGGTGCCGCCAGATTTTTGATCGTGTCTGGTACGCCGGACGCGCGCCGTAAGTGGCAGAAGCGCGGTTTGCGGGCATGCCAGCTGGTTCGTTTATCTTTTCTTGCGCCCGATAGGAGGGCGAAGGAGTTTGCATATGGGGTCGCAACAACAGGCGGTTCTGGAGCGCTATTCGGAGGGCGCCGCAGTACGGCAGCCATCACTCTGTTGCCCGGTGAATTACGATGCCCGGCTGCTCGACTTGCTGCCGGCTGAGATCATCGAGAAGGATTACGGCTGCGGCGATCCTTCGCGGTACGTGCGTGCCGGCGACACGGTGCTCGATCTGGGTAGCGGCGCGGGAAAGCTGTGCTA
>JAJZRT010000714.1 GCA_021802595.1 Pseudomonadota bacterium | reverse complement strand
CGCTCTACAAGGACCCGTCCTGCTCGTGTTGCGAAGCCTATGCGAAATATCTCGACAAGAACGGCTTCAAGGTGACGGTGATTCCAACACCCAATCTCGAGCAGGTCACTTTGGCAGCCGGCGTTCCTAAGTCGCTGGTCGGTTGTCATTTGACCAAGCTCGCCGGCCATGTCTTCGAAGGCCATATTCCGGCCCCGCTCATCAAGAAATTCCTGGCCGAACCGTCCTCGGCCAAAGGGCTGGCGATTCCAGGAATGCCGGTCGGTCTGCCGGGAATGCCGGCGATGGCAGGCATGAAAGCCGAACCGATCGCGGTCTATCTGGTCGGCACCCCGAAACCGGTCGTCTTCGCGACCGTCAATTGAGCAATCCACACGTCAATCGCACAAGGAAATCAGACATGTCGAAGTTCAAAATTATGTTTATCGCGGCAACAATGTCAGCATCGGTCCTGGCCGCGCCGGTCCTCGCCAGTGCCGCGACTGCGCCCGCGCCGCAGGCAAAATCGGACAACGGCGGCATGATGGCGGGCGGTAAGATGTCCGGCAACGGTATGACCAGCAATGACATGACCGGCAAAGGCATGGCGGGCGGCGGCATGGCCGGGATGATGGGCATGATGGCGATGATGAACGCCTGCACCCGCGTGATGAACAAGATGGCCGACAATATGGGTCACGGCACGATGGGCGCTCATCCCGGTTCCATGATGGGCAAAGCGGCACCGAAGAAGTCGTAAAGCATCGGTGTTCCGGTGGCGCGCTCCCGCACGCCATCGGTATGCCGTTAGCGGAATCAAATATGTTGACCGATTGCCAACACGCGAAATCATGGTTGCTGACACGGCTGACATCCGCCGCCGGAAGCGGTGTGTTGCGGCGTTATCTCATCGCCATGGCGATCGGCAATCTGGTCTGGGAAGTGCTGCAACTGCCGCTTTATACGATCTGGCGAACCGCACGCCCCGCCTACCTTGTTTTTGCTGTACTGCATTGCTGGATCGGCGATCTGCTGATCGGCTCTGTCACGATGCTGTTCGGGATCATTGCGGCAGGACGGCAATGGCCATTTGCAAATGTCCGGCGCGCTGTTCTCGTCACGCTGGCGAGCGGTGTTGCCTACACGATGTTCAGCGAGTGGCTCAACGTCGTAGTGCGCGGCGCCTGGGTCTATCGGTCCACGATGCCGGTTCTCCCGATCCTCGGCACCGGGCTGTCACCCTTGCTGCAATGGTTCATTGTGCCAGGGGTGGCGCTGTTGTTCGCGTATCGCCCACAAATCTCGACCGCTGAGGCGCGCTGGTGATGGTCCGGTTGCAGTCACGCATTGCGGCGCTATTCATACTCACCCTGGCACTCGCGTCATGGCTCGGTCCACTGACGTCGGCCGTGGCCGCGAGCACGCCATGGGTCGGCAACCGGCACGCGGCGGCGCGGCTGATCACGGCGACGGAGGCAACTGGCAACGCACCGCAGATCGACGCCGGTTTGCAGATACGGCTTGAGCGCGGCTGGCATGCCTACTGGCGTAATCCGGGTGCGGCGGGCATTCCGCCCTCGATCGACTGGACGGGATCGACCAACGTCAAATCGGCCGGAATGTACTGGCCCGCTCCGCATCGCTATCTGCTCTACGGTCTGGTGACCCAGGGCTACGAGCACGGTGTCGTCTTTCCTCTATCGATCGCGCCGAAACATCCCGGCGCGCCGGTGGTTTTGCATGCTCTCGTGCATTATTCGGCGTGCAAGACGATCTGCATCCCTTACACCGCCAAGCTTGTGCTTCGCCTCCCTGCCGGCCTGGCGAGCCCCGGCCGGCAAGCGCCCCTGATCGCCCAGGCATGGACGCGTGTGCCGGGCACGCTGGCCCAAGCAGGTCTGAGCCTGTCGCGGGTCGTGGTGTCCAAATCGCCCGGACACAAGAATACGGCGATACTGTCCCTCGTCGTCGATGCGCACGGTGCGCGCCTGGCGCATCCCGATCTGTTCATCCAGAACCATTTCTCGACCGCGACACCGGGCGCGCCAAAAATCTGGCTCGATACCGGGCATCGGCGCGGCGTGCTGAGCGTTACCCTCAAGGGTGAAAAAACAGCCGCCATCGCCGGTAAGACGCTGCGATTCACACTGGAAAACGGATTGGCTGCGGCGGCGTTTTCGGCAACCCCGGTGTTCGGCCCGGTCCCGCCGCACGGCGCCGGTGTGAGCATCATGCTGATCCTCGCGATCGCGCTGCTCGGCGGTCTGATCCTGAACGTGATGCCTTGCACGCTCCCGGTCCTGTCACTCAAGCTCATGAGCTTCGCTGGGGCGTCGGGTGGCGCTCGGCGCGATCTACGGATCACGCTTTTGGCAACCGCGCTCGGAATCATTGTTTCTTATGGGGCGCTCGCCCTCGTTGTCATCGTGTTAAAGGCGGTGGATGCCACAATCGGCTGGGGCATTCAGTTCCAACAACCCTGGTTTCTCGGCGCGATGGCGGCGATCACCACGCTGTTCGCCGCCAGCCTGTGGGAGTGGCTGCCGATCCCGCTCCCTGGGCTTGCGGCGCGGACCGCGACGGTGGGCCGCGAAAGCAGTGCCAGAACCGGCGCGTTTCTGACTGGCGTCTTTGCAACGCTTCTCGCCACCTCCTGTTCGGCACCCTTTATCGGCGTTGCGGTCGGTTTCGCGTTTGCCCGCGATCCGTTGGTCATTCTGGGCATTTTCGCAGCCCTCGGGATCGGCATGGCACTGCCCTATTTGCTGGTCGCGGCCGTCCCCGGCCTTGTGCGCTGGATGCCAAAGCCCGGACGCTGGATGGTTGTGCTCCGCGTCCTTCTCGGCTTTGCGATGCTGGGCACGGCGATTTGGCTCGTCTGGATCATCGAAGCCGTCGTCTCGCCCACAGCCGCACTCGTCACCGGCGCTACCCTTCTCGTCATACTTGCGCTGCTGTTCTGGCGTCATCGTCTCGGGAATAGCCAGAGCCGATTGCGCCGCATCGGAGCCTTCGCGGTGATTGCTGCCGTCGCTCTTGCCATTATCGAACCAGCGGTCACCCCGGCCAGCCTGGCACCCACCAAACAACGTGCCGACAACACGATCTGGCAGCCTTTTGGCCCCGCGCGTATCGTCAAGCTGGTCAACAGAAAGAAGCTTGTCTTCGTCGATGTCACTGCGGCGTGGTGCCTGATCTGCAAGGTCAACGCGCTCACCGTGCTCGATCGTAATCCGGTGGCGCGGCAGTTGCGCGCACCTGGCGTGGTCGCGATGCGCGCCGACTGGACCCGC
>JAJZRT010000713.1 GCA_021802595.1 Pseudomonadota bacterium | reverse complement strand
TGTCTCTCCTTATCGAATGGTGGTGCCAATGCGGCGGAATTCGTCAAAGTTCATCCAGATCAGGAAGGCCTTGCCGACAATGTTCCGGTCCGGGACAAATCCCCAGTAACGACTGTCGTTACTCTCGTCACGATTGTCGCCCATCATGAAGTATTGTCCCTTCGGCACCTTGCAGACGAAGCCCTCGCCCTCGGCATTGTAGGAGCAGTTCTCGCGGTAGGGGAAGTCCACCACCTGCGTCGGATAGACTGGGGGCTTGTCCGCCTCGGTCATCATGGTGTGTTCGGTGCCGTTGAGCCGCTCCTTGTACACCATCGCGGTGATGTAGTTCAGGCCATTGCCCACATAACTGTAGGTGCCGGTATTGGCTTCAGGCACAGGCTTGCCGTTGATGGTCAGCTTCTTGTCGCGATATTCGACCACATCGCCCGGCACGCCGATCACGCGCTTGATGTAATCGAGGCTGGTGTCGCCCGGATAGCGGAACACCATGACGTCGCCGCGCCTGGGGTCGTTCAGTTCGACCACTTTCGTGTTGATGACCGGCAGACGGATGCCGTAGGTGAATTTGTTGACCAGGATGAAGTCGCCGACCAGCAGCGTGGGCATCATCGAACCGGACGGGATCTTGAACGGCTCGACCAGGAACGAGCGCAGCGCGAACACGACCAGAATCACTGGAAAGAAGCTCTTGGCATACTCCACCAGCAACGGTTCCCTGGCGTCCCGGTCGCGGCCGCGTTTGAGGACCAGCAGATCGAGCAGCCAGATGCCGCCGGTGACGACGAGCGCGACGAAGAGGATGAGGGCGAAGTTCATGTTGAGGGGTCCACTGCTTATTTATCGGAGACCTGGAGGATCGCAAGAAAGGCCTCCTGCGGGATTTCGACGTTGCCGACCTGTTTCATGCGGCGCTTGCCGGCCTTCTGTTTTTCCAGGAGCTTTTTCTTGCGCGTGATGTCGCCGCCGTAGCACTTGGCGAGCACGTTCTTGCGCATCGCCTTGACGTTCTCGCGCGCGATGATGTTGGCGCCGATCGCCGCCTGCACCGCAACGTCGAACATCTGGCGCGGGATCAGCTCGCGCATCTTGGCGGCGAGTTCTCGCCCGCGGTACACGCTGGTCGCACGATGCACGATCAGCGACAGCGCATCGACCTTCTCGCTGTTGACCAGGATGTCGAGCTTGACCAGATCGCCGGCGCGGAATTCCTTGAATTCATAGTCGAGCGAGGCGTAGCCGCGGCTGGTCGACTTCAGCTTGTCGAAGAAGTCCATCACCACCTCGTTCATCGGCAGGTCGTAGCGCAGCATGACCTGCTTGCCGTGGTACTGCATGTCGAGCTGCATGCCGCGCTTCTGGTTGCACAGGGTGATGACGTTGCCGACAAACTCCTCGGGCACGAAGATCGTCGCGGTGATGATGGGCTCGCGGATTTCCTCGATCTTGGACGGCTCGGGCAGCTTGGACGGGTTCTCGACGTTGATGATCGAACCGTCCTTCAGCACCACCTCGTACACCACCGTCGGCGCGGTGGTGATGAGGTCCATGTCGTATTCGCGTTCGAGCCGCTCCTGCACGATGTCCATGTGCAAGAGGCCGAGGAAGCCGCAGCGAAAACCGAAGCCGAGCGCCTGCGAAACCTCGGGCTCGAACTGCAGTGCGGCATCATTGAGCTGCAGCTTGGTCAAGGCGTCCCTCAGCGCCTCGAAGTCGTGCGACTCGACCGGATAGAGGCCGGCGAAGACCTGCGACTGTACCTTCTTGAAGCCCGGCAGCGGCTCGTTCGCAGGCCGGTCGACCAGAGTGATGGTATCGCCCACCTGGGCGGACTTGAGTTCCTTGATGCCGGCAATGACGAAGCCGACCTCGCCGGCCGAGAGCTGCTCGCGATCGACCGACTTGGGGGTGAACACGCCGACGTGCTCAGTGAGATGCTGCGCGCCGGTCGCCATGAAGCGGATCTTGTCCTTGGGTTTCAGCACGCCGTCGACCACCCGCACCAGCATCACGACGCCGACGTAGTTGTCGAACCAGGAATCGATGATCAGCGCCTTCAGCGGCGCGTCCTCGTTGCCACGCGGCGGCGGCACCTGCTTGACCACCACTTCGAGTATGTCGGGGATGCCGATGCCCGTCTTGGCCGACGCGCGCACCGCTTCGCTGGCGTCGAGGCCAACGATGTCCTCGATCTCTTCCGCCACCCGGTCGGGGTCGGCCGCCGGCAGGTCGATCTTGTTCAGCACCGGAATGACCTCGACGCCGAGATCGATCGCGGTGTAGCAATTGGCCACGGTTTGCGCTTCCACCCCCTGCGAGGCGTCGACCACCAGCAGCGCGCCCTCGCAGGCGGACAGCGAGCGGCTGACCTCATAGGAAAAGTCGACGTGGCCAGGCGTGTCGATCAGGTTCAGGCGATAGGTCTGGCCGTCCTGCGCCTTGTAGGTCAGCGCGGCGGTCTGCGCCTTGATGGTGATGCCGCGCTCCTTTTCCAGGTCCATCGAATCGAGCACCTGCGCCTCCATCTCGCGCTCGGACAGTCCGCCGCAAAACTGGATCAGGCGATCGGCCAGCGTGGACTTGCCGTGGTCGATGTGAGCGATGATGGAAAAATTGCGGATCAGGTTCTGGGACACAGCAAAACGGGCACGTTTCCGTGCCCGACAAGGGATGCGATAACTCGTCGAATTTTAACGGATTTCAGGCGTGGGCGCGCAGCCATTCCCGAATCGCAGGCAGATTGAGCTGGTGCCGGCAAATCTCGGTGTCGCCATCGAACAGCAAGGGCACCTCCCAGCCGTATTTCGCCTTGAGCGCGGGATCGGCGTCCACGTCCACGGGGGCCAGGGCATGCCCGGTTCCCGCGATCAGGGCATGCACCTCGGCCGCCAGCTCGTCGCAGAGCGGACAGCCGGCCCGCGTATAGAGCGTGAGCGTCTTACCCACCCGAAATCTTCAGCGGGATGTAGAGCGATCCATCGCCGCGGCGCACCAGGAGCGCTGCGCTCTTGCCGGCAGGAATCGCGGCGATGGCCTTGCGATAGTCGGCCACGCTGGCGATCCGGACATTATTGACCGCCAGGATGATGTCGCCCGTCCGGATGCCGGCACGCGCCGCTTCGCCCGTCGCATCCGCGACCAGCACGCCATGGTCAAGATCGAGCGCCCGCCGCTGATCCGCTCCCAGCTCCGACAGGGCCAGCCCGCCGCGCAACATGGCCTTGCCGTCCTTGCCGGCCTGCTGATTCTCGGCGGGCAACTCGCCCAGCACCACGTTCAGC
>JAJZRT010000712.1 GCA_021802595.1 Pseudomonadota bacterium | reverse complement strand
CCTGGGCAACGCCGTGAAGTTCACCACTCGCGGCGGCGTGATCTGCAATCTCAAATTCCAGAGCGATATGGCCACATTCGAAATCGAAGATACGGGACCGGGGATTGCACCGGAAGAGATGGAGCGTATCTTCGAGCCGTTTGCCCGCGGCAGCGCAAACTATATCGGCTCCACAGGAGGCACAGGGCTAGGGCTTACCATCGCCAAAATGCTCACGGATATGATGGGCGGCGAACTGACTGTGGAGAGCTCGCCGGGAAAAGGCTGTTGCTTCCGGATACGGCTTTTTCTGCCGCACATCCAATCGGTTCAGGCTGTTCAAAGCGGTTCCAGGGTCCAGTATATCGGCTATGCCGGCGCACGCCGTCGCATCATGATCGTAGACAACGAGAAAACGGATCGGGACCTGCTGGTCAGCATACTGGAGCCTCTCGGGTTTTACCTGGTCCAGGTCGCCTCCGGCCAGGAATGTCTGGATCTGATCCCCAGCTTCAGCCCCCATCTGATATTCATGGATCTCGCCATGCCGGGAATGAATGGCTGGGAGACCATACGGCGTATCCGCGAAGCCGGATTCACCGACAGCAAGATCGCGATCATTTCGGCCAACGTCTTCGAAAAGAATGCGGACAATGATGTGGGGATATCGGCCGGGGACTTCATCACCAAACCGGTCAGCGTGAATGAACTGATCGACTGGATCGGACGGTATCTTGGCCTGGAATGGGAGACAGTCGAGGTGCCCGCTCTCGCGGGCGTTTCTTCGGCCCCGAAGCAGACACTTTATCCTCCCGGTGAACACTTGCGCAGCCTGAACGAGCAGATCGAGCTCGGTTATGTACGGGGGATACTGAACAAACTGGAAGAGATCGAGAAAATCGATTCTATCCACGGGGAATTTGTCGACAGGATGCGCCAGCTGGCAAATCAGTTCCAGTTCAGCACCATGCAGGAAATCCTGCGCCAGGGACTGGGGGAGGGCAATTATGGGACATCTTGACAGTGCAAACAGGGATGTCGTCCTGATTGTGGATGACGTGCCGGAAAACCTTTCATTGCTCCACGATGCGCTGGAAGAGGCAGGCTATACGGTCCTCGTTGCCACCAACGGCGAAGATGCCCTGCAGCGGGCACGAACAAGCGGACCCGACGTGATCCTTCTGGATGCGCTGATGCCGGGCATGGACGGCTTTGAAGTGGCGCAAAGAATGAAGAGCGATTTTGCTACTCAGCATATCCCTATCGTCTTCATGACGGGGCTCACTGAAACTGAACATGTGGTGGCAGCCTTCGCCAGCGGTGGTGCCGACTACGTCACCAAGCCCATCAAGCCGAGGGAGGTGCTGGTTCGTATTGCCGCACACATGCAAAATGCCCGCCAGATAAAACAGGCCCGCACCGTGCTGGATGATTACGGACAGGCTACCGTCGTCGTGCGCGAGACCGATGGCCGCATGATCTGGCAAACACCCAGGGCGCGCAAACTGCTCCTGGAATATCTCGACATCGATAACGAACATGCACAACCGTATCTGCTGCCCTGGATAAAAAAAGCCCAACAGGCAGCGCTGGAGGGCAGTGCCCCCCCGGTCGTCGTGGTCAGGGACTCCAGAAGGCTGCTCGCCAGTCTTCAGCCGCTCGGGAACCAGGGACATGATGGAGAGTTGCTGATCGTGCTCAGGGAGGAAAGTCACGTTTCCGTTATCGAGGCGCTTGTTTCGGCTTTTAACCTCACTACCCGTGAAGCCGAGGTGCTTTATTGGGTCATATATGGCAAGACCAATCGCGACATAGGCGACATCCTGAAAAGCAGTCACCGGACGGTCAACAAGCATCTGGAGCACGTGTTTGAGAAACTCGGCGTTGAAACCCGTACCGCTGCTTCAGCCGTGGCCATGCAGAAAGTCCGCATCCTGTCGTCAGGTTAGCCGGACTTAGGGGCGGCGTGTTCCTCCTCCCCCTTCATTTCCATCATCCAGTCGAAGCAGGTTGTAGCGCGCCTGGTACAGTTGCGGGTCCAGTTCCAGGGCTGTGGCGAACTCGCGCCGCGCTTCGTCATTTCTGTTGGCGAGCAGATACGCGTGGCCCAGGTTGTTGTGCACGCGCGCCTTGCCGGGCGATTTCATCACGGTGTCTTCCCATAAGCTGATCTCGTTGGCGTAGACCTGGTTGCGCAGTATGGTGAGGCTGACGAGGGCAAGAAGGAGGGCGGCGGCGGCCAGACGCAATGTCGCCGTGTTCAACCAGAGCGTGAGTTCGATGCTCAAGGCGAGAAACAGCGGCCACCCCGCCAGATACATCTGGCGCTCGTTGGCGATATCGATGCGCGGCAGGAACAGGTAAAGCGGGATCAGTTGCAGCATCGTCCAGGCCAGGGCGAAACCGAGCCAGGGGCGTCTGCGCCAGAGGACCGGCATCACCACAAGAGCAGCGATGAAAAAGAAGAGCGGCAGTAGCGCATCGGAAAGACCGGTACGCAGCGGAAGGTCGGGATCGATGTTCAGCCACAGCGGCAGCGCCCATTGCCGCAACAGATAGACGAAGCCGGAAACCTGCGTGGCGATGTTGCCCTGCAGGCCGTTGAATGCGGCGCTGCGCTGCATCTGGGCGAAGTAACTGTCGCTGAATATGAAGAACAGCACTGCGCAGGCCGACACTGCCCACACCGGCCACTGCGGTTTGAACGCGATCTGCCATCTTCCGCCGCAAGCCAGTTCCCAGATCAGCAGCGCAAGCGGAAAGGTGATCGCCGTCTCCTTGACACCGAGTGCCAGGATGAACAGCAGAGGGGTGACGACATACAAATGGATCTTGCTGCCCCGGGTGCGCCCGGTTACATAGCTGAGCAATGCGGCCAGATAGAACAATGTCATCAGCGAGGCGGAGCGGCCGCTGATGTAACTCACGGCCTCGGTGTGGACCGGATGCACCGCGAACAGCAGCGCGGCGAGCAGCGGAGCCTGCCGCAGGCTGTCGCGCAGCCATTGCTGCCGGATGTATGCCTGCGCGAGCCGGTATACCAGAAAAGCATTCACCCCATGGATCAGCAGATTGGCGAGATGGAAGCCGGCAACGCCCATGCCCATCGTCCAGTTCAGGGTGTAGCTGAATTTGAGCAACGGGCGTATGCCGCTGCCGAGGCCGCCGAACCAGCCTGCCCAGGTATGGACATGCGGCTCGTCGACGATGACGTTGTAGTCGTCGAACTGGAATGCACCACCGAGTACATTTGCGTAGCCGATGCACACGGCCAGCGCCAGCCACATCAGCGCTCCGAAGTG
>JAJZRT010000711.1 GCA_021802595.1 Pseudomonadota bacterium | reverse complement strand
CGGCACCAGCGAAACGGGCACCTTCCCGCAGCGACTTCGGCCCATCAACGTCAAGGCCGACGTCGACTCAGCCGGCCTTTTCCCGCCGATCGTCGACATCAACACCGACATCCGGCGCCTGAACCTCAGCGCCTATGCGCCGCTGCGCTACGTGCTGCCGGCGAAGCAGGCCGAGTACGACGCCAAGTACAGCGTTGCCATCCGGGGCGGCGAGAGTATCTTTCGCCAGATCGACCGCGAAGAGAGCCTGATCCACCTGATGCGCGTGAACCTGCTCAAGCGCATGGAAAGCTCGGTTCATGCCTTCGCGCTGACGGTCGAGCGCCAGCTCGCGGACGTGAACGGCCTGCTCGCCAAGCTCGATAACCACGGTGACACGATCGAAGAGCTCAGTATCGAGGACGTCGAGGTCGACAACCCAGCATTCGAATCACTTCTGGTAGGACGGAAGGTGAAGGTGCTGCTGCAGGACGTGGACCGCATCCGCTGGCGCCAGGATCTCACTGAAGACCGGAATCGCCTGGCCACGCTTTTGTCCAACGCCCGCGCTGTAGACCGCGCCCGCGATGCCAAGCTGGGCGCGCTGCGCCGGCTCATCAAGGACAAGGTCGTTGCGCCCATCAACGTCGTCGACGGCAAGCCGAACCGCAAATTGATCGTCTTCACAGCCTTCGCCGATACCGCGCTGTACCTTTACGACGCAATCGCCCCATGGGCGCTGTCGGAACTAGGCCTGCACGCGGCCATCGTTACCGGAACAGGGTCCAACAAGACGAACCTGCCGGGGCTGCGGACCGACCTGGCCAGCGTGCTCACTGCATTTGCGCCCCGAGCCAAGGAGCGGCCGGTTGAGCTTGCCGGCGAAGGCGAGCTCGACCTACTGATCGCCACCGATTGCATTTCCGAGGGGCAGAACCTTCAGGACGGCGACTACCTCGTCAACTACGACATCCATTGGAACCCGGTGCGGATCATCCAGCGTTTCGGGCGTATCGATCGCATCGGTTCGCCGAACGCCGTCATCCAGCTCGTCAACTTCTGGCCCAACATGGCGCTGGATGAATACATCGGCCTTGAGCAGCGTGTCAGCGGGCGCATGGTGCTGCTCGACATCTCCGCAACTGGGGAGGAGAACCTGATAGAGCGAGACGCCGGCGACCTGATGAACGACCTGGAATACCGGCGCAAGCAGCTACAGAGGCTGCAGGAGGCGGTGATCGACCTGGAGGACCTGTCAAGCGGCATCTCGATTGCAGACCTCACGCTGGCCGACTATCGCATCGAGCTGGCCGGCTACTTGCGGGAACACCCGGGTAAGCTCGCTAGCCTGCCGTTGGGGGTCTACGCGGTGACAGCCAATGTCGACGCAAGCGATGAGTTTCCGCCGGGGGTCATCTTCTGCCTTCGTGCCCAGAGCGAAGCGGCGCTCGCGGCCATCGAGCCTGGCTACCCTCTGACACCCCACTTCGTCGTTCACGTGGGGGCGGACGGTGCCGTGCTCCTGCCCCACACCCAAGCTAAACAGGTGCTCGACCGATTAAAGGGACTTTGTCTGGGGCGAGATATGCCGGACGCTCAAGCCTGCGCCCGTTTCGACAGGAGTACCAAGGCTGGACGACAGATGCAGCACTATCAGGAGTTGCTGCGACAGGCCATCGCTAGCATAACTGGCAAGTTGCAGGAGCGCGCTGTGGCCAGCCTGTTTACGCCCGGTGGCACGCACGCCAAGACGTCTGGCCTTGCTGGAACGACCGACTTCGAGGTGGTCGCTTTCCTCGTGATCGCCTGACCGAAATAGAACAAAGCAGTGGGGAGCACGAAAAGTGACGTTCCGGACCGCCGAGCCTGCGCTCAAGGATGTATTGGATGGCATCGCCAAGGGCGAGATGCAGCTGCCCGACTTCCAACGCGGGTGGCTGCAGGCCCAGCGGGCGGACCTGCTTTAGCCCCCTTCTGACAATCCACTCATGACGGCCCAGGTACTCATCGATGCCTTTCGCCTGCCGGCCCAGGCTATGGTGGGGCAGCGCATACCCAAGAAGCTGCTGGTGGAGCAAGGCGCACCCACGGCCGCCGACAGGCGCCTGATCAACGACACCGTCGACGAGTTATGGTGGCGGGCCGCGCTCAAGCCCGGCACGATCAACGTGCCTGCCTACCACGCTGGCTCAGCTCCCCTCGCATCCGCGATCATGACCGGCAGCAGCCCGGCAGCTGCAGGCCCTTGGGGCGCTGACGTTGCCAGCGCCTACGCCACCGACGTGATCGAGCTCGCACTCGTCTCCGCTCAACTACGCACGACCACGCGCGAGGCACAGGCGCGGCGGCTTATGCAGCTCATCCACCGCGCTATTCCGTACCCGGTGCTGCTCGTGACGCAGATGCCTGTCGGCACCGTGCTGTCTCTGGCCCACAAGCGGCCGTCCCTCGGAGAGGCCGCAAAGTGGGTGGTGGCTGGCGGGGCAGACACCCACGCCTTCGACCCCGCGCAGCCCACCACAGCAGAAGCACAGTTCCTGGCCAGCCTGGCGCTGGACCATCTGCCGCGCAGCGCCCTAGCCGACCTTCACATGCTGTACCAGGCCGTGGTCGACCGTGTCACGGCGCTAGCCGTGGCGCAGGTCACGGGCGAGTTCAAGGCACCAGATGCCGCGGCCAATGCGTCGGCCGATCGCGCGGCCGCACAGCGCCAAGCCCTGGCCGAGCGTAGTCAGCTGCTCGAGCAATTGGCTTCCCTGCGCAGCACAGCGGCTAAGGCACGGCAAATGAGCCAGCGTGTAGAACTTAACTTGCAGGTCCAGCATCTGCAACGCCAGCTTCAAGATATCCAGGCGAGGCTCATTGGCTGAGCCACCTCAACTTCACACTACCTCCATGACCCAAGCCACCATCCAGCCGATCACCAAGGATAGCGCCGAGGCACAAAGCGCCGACCTCGCACAGGGCAGTCTCGCGCAGCTGAAAACGGTTTTCCCCGAGGCTTTTACCGAGGAGAACGTTGACTTCGAAGTGCTCAAGCAATTGCTGGGTGCTGCGGTGGACGAGCGCGAGGAAAAGTACGGCCTGAACTGGCACGGCAAGCGCCGCGCTCGCCAACTGGCGATGACTCCAAGCACGGGCACGCTGCGCCCATGCCCCGAAGAGAGCGTGGACTGGGATACGACGCAGAATCTGTTTGTCGAGGGCGACAACCTAGAGGTGCTGAAGCTGCTGCAGAAGAGTTATGCCGGGAAGGTGAAACTGATCTATATCGACCCACCGTACAACACCGGCAAAGATTTCG
>JAJZRT010000710.1 GCA_021802595.1 Pseudomonadota bacterium | reverse complement strand
GTTGCTGAAAGCGTTTTGCCGCCGTTGTTTATGCCCTTCAGGGTACGCCAGACGAAGCGCAGGTCGAAGCGGCCGCCGCGCGGCACGCTGTAGGTCGTCATGCCCTGGTTCCAGTCGCCCGGCGCGAAGACCTGGGTGGCCGGGAACTGCGCCCAGGTGAAGGCGATGCGTGCCGGCTCGGGCACGCCCGCCTGTTTCCAGATGCGTTCCCACTGCGCCTTACTGCGGATTGCGCGCGGCGGCTGCCCCGCTGTGACGTAGCGCCAGTCGGCGAGGCGATGGGCGATCGACGCGTCGCCGATGTTGCGTACCACGGTCATGAACACGCATTCCGCAGCGTAGCGTTCCGCGGCTGCCGCGGGAAAACCGCGCGCCTGGTAGAACGCGCGCGCCTGGTCCGGGCTGATCTGGGTGAGCCGCAGCTGGATGCCGGCGGCTTCGGTCTGCCAGGTGGCCAGTCCGGTCTCGGGATCGACGCCGTGTTCCGTCACGGCGGCGGCTGGCAGACTCCACAGCGCCAGCAGGGTCAGGGCTAAGTGTCGCATGGGCTAAAATTCGTTTTTGATTCGTTTCGAGCAGATTATGGCAGACCCCGTCCAGCACAAGGGCGCCGCGAAAACCTCGCGCATCCCGATCAAGATCGTGCCTCAAGAAAGGCAACGCCTGCCGCCGTGGATCCGCGCCAAGGCGCCGAGCCTGCCGAACGTCGGCCGGCTCAAGGGCATCCTGCGCGAGGCCAAGCTGCACACCGTGTGCGAGGAGGCCTCGTGCCCCAACCTCGGCGAATGCTTCGGCCACGGCACCGCCACCTTCATGATTCTCGGCGACCTGTGCACGCGGCGCTGCCCGTTCTGCGACGTCGGCCACGGCACGCCGCTGCCGCCGGACGCCGACGAGCCGCGTCATCTCGCCGAGACGATCGCGCTGATGGGGCTGAAATACGTCGTGATTACCAGCGTCGACCGCGATGATTTGCGCGACGGCGGCGCCGAGCACTTCGCCCAATGCATCGCCGCGGTGCGCGAGAAGTCGCCGGCGACCCGCATCGAGATCCTCACCCCGGATTTCCGCGGCCGGCTGGACAAAGCCCTCGACCAGCTCGACGCCGCGCCGCCCGACGTCATGAACCACAATCTCGAGACCGTGCCGCGCCTGTACAAGGCGGCGCGTCCGGGCGCCGACTACGCGCATTCGTTGAAGCTCTTGAAGGACTTCAAGGCGCGCCATCCCGGCATCCCGACCAAGTCCGGCCTCATGCTGGGGCTGGGGGAAACCGACGAGGAGATCCTCGAGGTGATGCGCGACCTGCGCGCGCACGACGTCGACATGCTGACCCTCGGCCAGTACCTGCAGCCGTCGAAGCACCACCTGCCGGTGCTGCGCTTCGTCACCCCCGAGCGCTTCGCGCAGTTCGAGCAGGAGGCGCTGGCGATGGGCTTCAAACACGCTGCCTGCGGGCCGATGGTGCGGTCGAGCTATCACGCCGACCAGCAGGCAGCCGGCGTCTAGTTACTTCAGCAGGCGCCGACGCGTGAGCGCCAGCGCGATGACGTAGCTGACGCTGCCGTAGGCCACCAGGCCGAAGACGTGCAGGGCGATGTCGTCGGGTGTCACACCGACGACCAGCGGCCGTGCCAGGTCGACCGCGTGGGTGAGCGGCAGCCAGGCCGAGACGTCCTGTAAGAGCGGCGGCAGCTGCGACACCGGGTAGAACACGCCGCATAGCAGCACCATCGGCGTGATCGCCAGCGTGAAGTAGTAGAGAAAAAAGTCGTAGCTCGGCGACACCGCATTCATCACCAGGCCCATGCCGCCGAAGCAGAAGCCGACCAGCGCGACCACCGGGATGATCCACAGCGTCATCCAGAAGCTGCCGTACAGGCCCAGCCCCCAGATCACCGCGAGGATTGCCAGCCCCGAGAGCAGGCTCTTCGACACCGCCCAGGTCAGTTCGCCGAGCATCACGTCGTCGAGCGTCATCGGCGCATTCATGATCGCGTCCCAGGTGCGCTGCACGTGCATGCGCGAGAAACTCGAATACAGCACCTCGAAGGTCGCCGCGTTCATCGTGCTGTAGGCGACGGTGCCGGCGGCGAGGAAGGTGAGGTAGGGCATGCCGGCGACGTCGGGCAACAGGCTGCCGAGGCCGTAGCCCAAGCCCAGCATGTACAGCATCGGGTCGGCGAGGTTGCCGAGAATCGACGGGATCGCGAGCTTGCGCCACACCAGGTAGTTGCGCTGCCACACCGGGATGAAGCGCCAGGACAGCCGGGGAACGCGCAAATGCCTAGTCACGCAGGTCCCTCCCGGTGAGCTTGAGGAACACGTCCTCGAGATTCGACGGCCGGTGCACGTAGCGCAGGCCGTTTGCATGGCTGAGTGCGTCGATCACGCAGTCGGCGTCGCCCGTGTAGCAGAACAGCGTTTCGCCGACCGTCTCGGAACGGGTGCAGACGCCGGCTGCATGATCGCGGGTCCAGTCGGCCAGTCCCTCGCCGTAGACTTCGACCACCGCCGGCTCGATGTGCGTCTCGATCAGCGCGCGCGGCGTGCCTTCGACGACGATGCGGCCGTGGTCGAGGATGACCAGCCGGTCGGCGAGCCGCTCGGCCTCGTCCATGAAGTGGGTGGTCAGCACGATGGTCTTGCCGGCGTTGATCAGCCGCCGCAAGCCTTGCCAGATCAGGTGACGTGCCTGCGGGTCGAGGCCGGTGGTCGGCTCGTCGAGGAACAGGATGTCCGGGTCGTGCACCAGTGCGCGCGCGAGCGTCAGGCGCCGTTTCATGCCGCCCGACAGCTGCGCGATCTGCGCGTCGGCCTTGCTGGCGAGACCGGCGAAATCGAGCAGTTCCGGGACGCGCGCGGCGATCGCTGCCTTGTCCATGCCGAAATAGCGACCGTAGGCGATGAGGTTCTCGCGCACCGAAAAATCCGGGTCGAGGTTGTCCATCTGCGGCACCACGCCGACCTTCATGCGCGCCTCGCGCGCACGCTGCGGCACCGGGATGCCGGCGAGCTCGATGCTGCCGGCGTCGGGGTCGGTCAGCCCCAGCAAGAGGCGCAGCGTGGTGGTCTTGCCGGCGCCGTTGGGGCCGAGCAGGCCGAAGCATTCGCCGCGCTTCACGTCGAGGTCGAGGCCGCGCACTACCGTGGCGTCGCCGTATCGTTTCGTGAGGCCGCGCACTTTCAGCACGGGCACGACTCCAGGAAAGCCTGTTTCAGCTCCTTCAGCTTGCCGTGGAAGAAATGGCCGGCCTCGGGAACGATCCGGGTGGCGAGATGCTGCTGCT
>JAJZRT010000709.1 GCA_021802595.1 Pseudomonadota bacterium | reverse complement strand
CGCAGCGCGTGCTGCACGCGGTTGCCGCGTTGTGACAGCACCTTGTCCGGCACATCGGCCGGATTCTGGGTGACGAAATAGACGCCGATGCCCTTGGAACGGATCAGCCGCACCACCTGCTCGATTTTTTCCACCAGGGCATCGGGCGCGTCGGTGAACAGCAGGTGCGCTTCATCGAAAAAGAACACCAGCTTGGGCTTGTCGAGGTCGCCGGCCTCGGGCAGGTTCTCGAACAGTTCGGACAACAGCCACAGCAGCAGGGTGGCGTACATTTTTGGCGACTGCATCAGGCGGTCGGCCGCCAGGATGTTGATGACGCCGCGGCCGCGGTCGGTCTGGATCAGGTCGGCGATGTTCAGCATCGGTTCGCCGAAGATCTGTTCGCCGCCCTGCGACTCCAGCGCCAGCAGGCCGCGCTGGATGGCGCCGATGGAGGCGGAGGACACGTTGCCGTATTCGGTGGTGAATTCCTTCGCGTTGTCGCCGACGAAGGCGAGCATCGCGCGCAGGTCCTTCAGGTCGAGCAGCAGCAGGCCGTTGTCGTCGGCCACCTTGAACACCAGATTCAGCACGCCGCTCTGGGTCTCGTTGAGATCGAGCATGCGCCCGAGCAGCAGCGGCCCCATGTCGGACACGGTGGCGCGCACCGGATGGCCGGCCTCGCCGAACGGATCCCACAAGGTGACCGGATAGCCCTGGTAGGCAAAGCCTTCGAGCTTCAGCGACTCGACCCGCTCGGCTACCTTGGCGTTGCCGCCGCCGGCCTGCGACACGCCGGACAGGTCGCCTTTCACGTCGGACATGAAGCACGGCACGCCTATGCTGGAAAAGTGTTCGGCCAGCGTCTGCAGGGTAACGGTCTTGCCGGTGCCGGTGGCGCCGGTGACGAGGCCGTGGCGGTTGGCCATCTGCGGCAGCAGGAAGAGGTCGGTGGCGGCGTTTCGGGCGATGAGCAGCGGTTCGGTCATGGCGGTTCCCGGGTCATGGATGCTGGGATTCTAGCGAGTTCGGTGGCGGCGCGTATCGAGCAAAGAATAGAAGCAAACACTAATGTTCCGGGTATCATCGCGCTACGACGAAAACGGGAGGCTATTTGTGGCAATGGAACAGCAGGTGCATGAAATCGTCATCGTGGGCGGCGGCGCGGGGGGGCTGGAACTGGCGACCCGCCTGGGCGACAAGCTGGGGAAAAAGAAGCGCGCGAACATCACGCTGATCGACGCCTCGCCCTCGCACCTGTGGAAACCCTTGCTGTACGAAGTCGCGGCGGGCAGCCTCGATTCGTACGCCGAGCGGCTGGAATACCTGGCGCAGGGCCACTGGCACGGTTTCACCTTCCGTCTTGGCCGCATGGACGGCCTTGACCGACAACGTCAGGAAGTCAGTGTCGCGCCCACGCTGGACGAGAACGGCCTCGAGATCATTCCCCGCCGCAGCTTCCATTACGACACGCTGATCATCGCGGTCGGCTCGGTCGGCAACGACTTCGGCGTGCCGGGCGTGAAGGAGCACTGCATCATGCTCGACACACCCGAGCAGGCGCGCGAGTTCCATCGCCGCCACATCAACGCCTGCCTGCGCGCCAATACGCAGACCGAGGCCGTCGCGCCCGGCCAGCTGACCGTCGGCATCGTCGGCGCCGGCGCCACCGGCGTCGAACTCGCCGCCGAGCTGCACGACACCACGCGCGAACTGTCGTACTACGGCATGGACCACATCGAACCCGAAAAGAGCCTGAAGCTGCTGATCGTCGAGGCCTCCGACCGCATCCTGCCGGGACTGCCGCCGCGCCTGTCGGCCGCTGCCGCCGAACGTCTGACCGAGCTCGGGGTGGAGATGCACACCGGCGAGCGCATCGTCGAGGTGCGCGCCGACGGCATGCTGACCGCAGACGGCAAGTTCATTCCCGCCAGCATGATGGTGTGGTCGGCGGGCATCAAGGCGCCGGATTTCCTGAAGGACATCGACGGCCTCGAAACCAACCGCGCCAACCAGCTGGTCGTGCGGCCGACCCTGCAGACCACGCGCGACGACAACATCTTCGCCTTCGGCGATTGCGCCGCCTGCGCGATGCCCGACGGCAAGGGCTTCGTGCCCCCCCGCGCGCAGGCCGCGCACCAGCAGGCCTCGATGCTGGCGAAGTCGATCTGCCGGCGTTTCCGCGGCAAGTCGCTGCCGGAGTATGTCTACCGCGACTACGGCTCGCTGATTGCGCTCGGCCGCTTCTCCACCGTCGGCAACCTGATGGGCGCGCTCACCGGCGGCAGCATCATGATCGAGGGTGTGATGGCGCGGCTGGTGTACTGGTCCTTGCACAAGATGCACGAGATCGCGCTGCACGGCTGGTTCAAGACTTCGCTCACCACCTACGCCCACTTCATCAGCACGCCGACGCGGGCGCGCATCAAGCTGCACTAGGCTGCGGCTAGTCGTTCCATAGCCACGCGGCGCCGCGCACGCCGCTGGAGTCGCCGTATGTCGGCGGCACCAGTTTGGTGTCGACGCGATCGGAAAATACGTAGCGCGGCCACAGACGGGGCACGGTGTCGTAGAGGCGGGCGATGTTGGAGAGTCCGCCGCCCAGCACGATGACGTCCGGATCAAGCAGGTTGATGACGCCGGCGAGCGCGCGCGCCAGGCGTTCCTCATAGCGCGCGAGCGTGGCGCTGCAGGGACCGTAGCCCGCATTGGCGAGCTGCACGATCTCGTGCGCGGGCAATTCCTCGCCGCCATAGCGCACATGGTCGGCGGCCAGCGCGGGCCCGGAGAGCCAGGTTTCGATGCAGCCTCTCTTGCCGCAATAGCAGGCCGGCGCGGCCTCGAGTTCACGCGGACTCGGCCAGGGATGCAGAATCGCCTCGCCGGTGGCGGGGTGCTGGCCGGTGCTGTCGCGGTCGGCCTGGGCGTGGGCGAACTGAAAATAGGGCAGGGGCGAGTGCCCCCATTCGCCGGCGATCGCGTTCGCCCCCTTCAGCAGGTTGCCGTGCACCACCACACCGCCGCCTACACCGGTGCCGAGGATCACGCCGAACACGCTGCCGGCGCCGGCGGCAGAACCATCGACGGCCTCAGACAGCGCGAAGCAGTCGGCATCGTTGGCGAGCCGCACTTCGCGGTTGAGCGCGCGTTCGAGGTCTTCCTGCAGGGGCCTGCCGTTGAGACAAGTCGAGTTGCAATTCTTCATCAGGCCGCTCGCGGGCGAGACCGCGCCCGGGGTGCCGACGCCGACGCTGCCGCTTTGCCCGAGCTCGTATTCAACCTCATGGACCAGCGCGGCGACCGCGGCGACG
>JAJZRT010000708.1 GCA_021802595.1 Pseudomonadota bacterium | reverse complement strand
CGCTGGACGGGTTACGCGGCGCTGGGGCTGGTGGGGGCACGTCTCGTCTGGGGTGCGATCGGCTCGCACCATGCCCGCTTTTCCGGTTTTTTCCCCACGCCGGCGCGCATCCGGGCCTACCTCGCCCGGCCCGGCGTCGCCATGCGCGGACACAATCCGCTCGGCGCCGTGATGGTGTTCGCGATGCTCGGCCTCGTCATCGCGCTGGGCGTCACCGGCTGGCTGATGGGAACCGACGCCTACTGGGGCGAGGAATGGCTGGAAGACCTGCACGAGACACTCTCCGACGTTCTGCTCGCGTGCGTCGCGCTGCACATAGCCGGCGTGGCGTGGGTCAGCCGGAAGACCCGCATCAACCTGCCGCGCGCCATGCTCACCGGCTACAAGATACGGGGCACGCATTCCGCGCCGTTCGCACATCCGGAGACGACGCCGGGCGATTGACAGCGTCGATGCGACAAGGTCATCGTCCCGCCGCCGCAGGACATAAATGCCGCGGAGGCCCGCATGAACAAAGGCTACGGGTGCACCGACTGATACTTCTGTACGAAGTCGCTGTAACCCGGCCGTGTTCGCCGTACATATGCAGCGAACAGGACGTTCACGGACGGCGAGGGATCTCCCTCGCCGTTTTTTTGCGCAGAGGCCTTACCTCTATCCTGTTATTGACAACCATTCTCATTATCTATAATATTCATCTACCGTGTTCCAAACCAGAAGGTGCGTCATGTACGTCTGTCTTTGCAAAGGTGTCACCGACCACGAAATCCGCGGCCTGGTCCATCATCGTGGCGTGACCACGATGCGCCAGCTTCGCGACGAACTCGGCGTGTCCACCCAATGCGGTCGTTGCGCACGCTGCGCGAAAGACGTGCTCCAGGAAGCCCTCGCCGAATGCCAGGGATGTTCGGTGGACGCTCCATTCGCCGCAGCTGCCTGATTTGATTCGCCTTGCCTGCGTCCGCCCTGCGCGGAGCGCGCATCCACGACTTGTCCCGCCCGACTTTTCCCCTAGAATGACAGGCGTCCCATTCGCCCAGCCAACGGCTCTTTAAAACGGGCTTGCCCACCATCAGGAGAGAACCATGAAAGGCGACAAGAAAGTCATCCAGTATCTGAACAAGGCGCTTACAGTCGAGTTGACCGCCATCAACCAGTATTTCCTCCACGCCCGCATGTACAAGAACTGGGGACTGATCGCGCTGGGCAAACACGAATACGAAGAGTCCATCGAGGAAATGCATCACGCCGACAAGTTGATCGAGCGCATCCTTTTTCTGGAAGGCCTGCCGAACCTGCAGGATCTGAACAAACTGCTGATCGGCGAAAATGTCGTCGAATGCCTGGAATGCGACCTCAAGCTCGAACTCGTCGGCCGCGCCCTCTACGTCGAAGCCATCGCGCACTGCGAATCGGTCAAGGACTATGTTTCGCGAGAAATCCTGGTCGGCATCCAGTCCGACACCGAAGAACACATCGACTATCTCGAAACCCAGCTCGATCTGATCAAACGCATGGGCGAGCAGAACTACATGCAGACCGCTGCCGGACCGATCGAAAGCTGAGCGCCCCCGCGCGTACAATGGACGCCCCCGCCGTGGGGCGTTTTTATTGTTCCCGATGCACTTCGACCCTGACTGCCGCGCCTGCCCACGCCTCGCCACGTTTCTCGACGCGGTGCGCGTCCGCCATCCCGATTACCATGGCCGCCCGGTGCCCGCCTTCGGCGACCCCGCACCCGACCTGCTGATCGTCGGCCTCGCCCCCGGCATGCACGGCGCCAACCGCAGCGGCCGCCCCTTCACCGGCGACTATGCCGGCGTGCTGCTGTACGAAACCCTGCACCGCTTCGGCTACGCCAGCGCACCGCAATCGCTGTCGGTCGACGACGGCCTGACACTCACCGGCTGCCGCATCACCAACGCGGTGAAATGCCTGCCGCCCGCCAACAAGCCGGAACCGGGCGAGATCCGCGAATGCAACCGCTACCTGGCTGCCGAGCTGGAAGCCCTGCCCCCCCGTGCCAGCATCCTCGCATTGGGGCAGATCGCACACCAGGCGGTGCTGCGCGCACTGGGCTGCAAGCTCAAGGACTACCCCTTCGCCCACGCCAGCGATTACAGCCTGCCCGATGGCCGGCGCCTGGTCAGCAGCTACCACTGCTCCCGCTACAATACGCAGACACGCCGCCTCACGCCCGAGATGTTCGCGGCGGTATTTACGTTGATCCAGAGCAAGGAGTGACCATGCCCGTCGTCACCATCAAACTCGCCGGCAGCCTCACCCGCGAACAGAAACAGAAGGTTGCCGAGGAAATCACCGCCACGCTGGAGCGCCACGCCGGCAAGCCGGCTTCCTACACCTATATCGCGTTCGAGGAACTGCCGGACGAGAACTGGGCCATCGCCGGCAAGCTCCTCGACGAGGACGAATAAGCCGCCTTGACCGCCGTCACCAAGGAATTCCTCGCCTCGCTGCCCACCCTGCCTGGCGTCTATCGCATGATCGACGCGGCCGGCGCGGTGCTCTACGTCGGCAAGGCGAAGGATCTGAGAAAGCGCGTTTCCAGCTACTTCCAGAAAACCGACCAGAGCCCGCGCATCCGGCTGATGCTGAAAAGCGTCGACCGCATCGACACCACGGTCACACGCACCGAGGCCGAAGCGCTGCTGCTGGAAAACAACCTGATCAAGGGCCTGAAGCCGCGCTTCAATATCCTGTTCCGCGACGACAAGTCCTATCCCTACCTGCTGCTGACCGGGCACCGTTTCCCGCGCCTGGCCTATTTCCGCGGCACGCCGAAAAAGGCCGACCAGGCGTTCGGCCCCTATCCGAACAGCTATGCGGTGCGTGAAAGCATCCAGTTGCTGCAGAAGGTGTTCCAGCTGCGCACCTGCGAGGACACCGTGTTCGCCAACCGCTCGCGGCCCTGCCTGCTGCACCAGATCAAGCGCTGCACCGCGCCGTGCGTCAACCTCGTCACCCCCGAGGCCTACGCGCGCGATGTCGCCGAAGCCGCGCAGCTCTTGAAGGGCGAGGCCAGCGCGCTGACCGAGGCGATCACGGCGCAGATGAACGCCGCGGCCGAAGCCCTCGATTTCGAGACCGCCGCCTTCCTGCGCGATCGCCTGCGGATGCTGGCCACCGTGCGCGAGAAGCAGTTCGTCGACACCACGGGCAGCGAGGCCGATGCCGACGTGGTCGCAGTGGCCGAAGCCGGCGGCGTGATCGCGGTCAACCTCACCATGATCCGCGGCGGACGGCATCTGGGCGACCGCAGCTTCTTTCCGCAG
>JAJZRT010000707.1 GCA_021802595.1 Pseudomonadota bacterium | reverse complement strand
CTCAGGCTGCCCGCCGGGCAGACCAGATCAAGCGGCATGTTCGCCCTTTCCCCAGGACTGACCCGCGCGCGCTCCCTGCCGGCTGCCGCGCCGTTCCAGCTCGCCTGCGATGCCGTTCAGAATGTCCCACTTCTTGGCGCACCACGCGGGTGCGAGCAGGATGTCGGGCGACGCGGTGCCGGTGACACGGTGGTACACCACGTCCCACGGCGTGCGCTCGATCAGGTCGGCGGCGATGCGCACGTACGCCGCCTCGGTCAGCGGTTCGTATTCACCATGCCTCCATTCGATCGCGAGCCGGGTGTGCTTCACCACGTGCAGCGGGTGCAGCTTCAGGCCATCCACGCCGACATCGAGCACGCGGTCGAGGCTGGCGTGGCAGTGCGCCTCGGTCTCGCCCGGCAGCCCGACGATGAGATGGCAGCACACCGGGATGCCGCGCGCCCGTGCCGCCCGCGCTGCTTCCTCGTATTCGGCGAAGCCGTGGCCACGGTTGACCCGCACCAGGGTGGCGTCGAAGGACGATTGCAAGCCGAGCTCCAGCCACACCTCATGGCCGCGGTCGCGATATTCCGCCAGCAGGTCCAGCACCGGCGGCGGCACGCAGTCGGGCCGCGTGCCGATCGACAGCCCGATCACGTCGGGGGTCTCGAGCGCGGCGTCGTAGAGCGCGCGCAGTTCGTCCACGTGCGCATAGGTGTTGGTGTAGGCCTGGAAATAGGCGACGAAGCGACGCGCGCCGGTGCCGCGCGCGATGCAGCGGCGGGCCCGGGCGAACTGCGCGGCGAGCGGCACCGGGTCGCGTGCGCCGGGGGCGGGCGTGGTTGTTGACGCTTTAGCGTCGTTACAACCACGGCCTGCCCCTTTATCCCCGCCAGGGGATTGCGGGTGAAAGGATTTGTTGTTGCAGAAGGTGCAGCCGCCAATGCCCTTCGTACCGTCGCGGTTGGGACAGGTGAAACCGGCGTCGAGCGCGATCTTGTGCACCCGTTCGCCGTGCCGGGCCAGCATGGCGCGGCCGAAGGTGTGGACGCGCGCGCTGAGGATGCTCACGCCGCCGCGGCCTCCCGCTGCGGCTTGGCGCCGGTGAGGAAGTAGTCGATCAGCGCCTGCACCGTCCGCATTTCGCTGCCGAAGGGCAAGGATTCCGACCCGCGGAAGAACAGGCCCTTGCTGACGTCCCCCTTGAGCGCCGCGACCAGTTGCGAGTCGATGCAGAACTGTCCGGCTTTCTCGATGCCATCGCGCAGGCCGCATTGCGTCAGGCAGTGCAAGCCGATGGCACAACGATTGGGATCGGCCTTGGCGACCGCCTGCAGCTTCGATTCGCGCTTGAGGTAGTTGGCCAGCCAGGGCGTGTTCACGGCACGCGCCGGCAGCCCGGCCACGCTCATGAAGGTGACGATATCCTCGGGCTTTGCGTCGAGCAGCACGCGCTTGAAGTTGGGATGGGCATCGCCCTCGGCGGTGACGGCGAACGGCGTGCCGACCTGTACTGCGGATGCACCCAGCGCCAGCGCAGCGAGCAGTTTTTCGTGGCTGTTGATGCCGCCGCCGACGATGACGGGAATCTGCGCGCGCGGAATGCCCATCTCGTCGAACACCTTGAACACGCCGGGCAGCACCTCGGCAAAATCGAAGCGGGCATTGGCCAGGTCGGCCGGGTTGGGCGCGCCGAGGTGGCCACCGGCATAGCGCGGATGCTCGATCACGATGGCGTCCGGCAGCCTGTTCTTGCGCGCCCATTTCTTCAGCACGATGGCGACGCCGCGCGCGTCAGACAGGATGGGGATCAGCGCGACGTCGGGATAGCCTTCGGCCAGCTCCGGCAGATCGAGCGGCAGCCCCGCGCCCATCACGATCGCCTGCGCGCCCGAGGCGCAGGCCTGGCGCACGTAGGCCGGATGCGCGTCCACCGCCTTCATCACGTTGACCGCCACCAGGCCGCGGCCCGCCGCGGCCGCCAGCGCGGCCTTGATCTCGCGGTCGAGCGCGATCAGGTTCAGACGATTGAGTTCGTCCTTGTCGCGGCAGTGCTTCGACTGCTCCACCAGATCGGCGTGATGGTGCCGCAGATCGATGCTCGCGATCGTGCCCATCGCGCCGGCGCGTGCCACCGCGCCCGCCAGGCGGTGCGCCGACACGCCCACGCCCATGCCGCCCTGCACGATGGGCAAGAGGGTGTGGCCGCGAATGGCAAATGAGGGGGGCGTCGTCATGCCGGTCCTTCGATTCCCGCAAAATGCACATTATATCAATTTAAAGACATTTTTATCCTTATAGTGCCATCCCGCCATGCCCGCCCCCGGCATGGCGGGGTTCACCCACCCCGCCTAAACGCCTACAATGCCGGGTCTTACCGCAGGCCTTTACACGCATGTTCACCGGCATCATTCAATCCATCGGCCGCATCCACGAATACGAAGCGCGTGGCACCGACGCGCGCATGGTCATCCTCGGCGGCGGGCTGGACTTTTTCGACGTGGCGACGGGCGACAGCATCGCGGTCAACGGCGTCTGCCTGACCGCCGTGGCGCTGACGCCCGACAGCTTCACCGTCGACGTCTCCGCCGAAACGCTGCGCGTCACCGCGGGCTTCGTGCCGGGTGCCGAGGTCAATCTGGAGAAAGCGCTGCGGCTGGCCGACCGGCTCGGCGGCCACCTGGTGTCGGGGCATGTCGACGGCATCGGCACGGTGCACCACTTCGCGCCGGTGGGCGAGTCGCACCTGCTGGAAATCGACGCGCCGCGCGAGCTGGCACGCTACATCATCCGCAAGGGCTCGATCACGGTGAACGGCGTATCGCTGACGGTCAACAAGGTGGACGGCACGCGCTTCGCCCTGAATCTCATTCCGCATACGCTCGAAATGACGACGCTCAAGCACCTGCAGGCCGGCAGCCGCGTCAACCTCGAAGTCGACATGATCGCGCGCTACGTCGAACGCATGATGCAATTCGCCAATACCATGGACAAAGATTAAATGAGCCTCGCCTCCACCCCCGAAATCATCGAAGAACTCAAGGCCGGCCGCATGGTCGTGCTGGTCGACGAGGAAGATCGCGAAAACGAGGGCGACCTGGTGATGGCCGCCGAGCACGTCACCCCCGACGCGATCAACTTCATGGCCAAATACGGGCGCGGCCTGATTTGCCTGACACTGACCGACGCGCGTTGCCGCCAGCTCGGCCTCAAGCAGATGGTGTCCGACAACCAGACGCCGCACGGTACCGCGTTCACCGTCTCGATCGAGGCGGCCGAGGGCGTGACCACCGGCATTTCCGCGGCCGACCG
>JAJZRT010000706.1 GCA_021802595.1 Pseudomonadota bacterium | reverse complement strand
CTGGAAATCCTCGAGCGCGATATCCTGCCCCGGTTCTGCGAGGCGATGCTCGAAGCAGTTTCGAGGATGTCACTGCCGCAGCTGCCGCCAGTCGAATGAACCAGCACCCCCACCCACTCACGCAGTCGTCGCCATCCTGGGAGGATGCGCGGCTTTCCCCGTGGAGCCGGTTCGGCGACGATGAATGGCGGCTCGATATCCGCACTGCGGGTCGCCGCGCGGATCAGAAGCGGTTCAGTTGGGCGTTGGCCATGCCGGAGCACACGCGCATCGGGAACAGTGATCATGCTCAGCTTGTCCGCGCCGCCAAGCACTTCCTCTGGTCGATGCACTATCATCCTCCATCAGGGCGCAAACGGTCGTCTCCGGCGTCGATCCATCACAAAGCAATGTTGCTGCGCGCGCTGCTGGAATGGATGGCATGCGAAGGACACTCGCGCTTTGCCGGGATCGATCCAGCTTCGGTCGAACAACTCTGCAAATGGTTGCGCAGTCGTCCTGCACGCGCCGGCGGAGGCAAAGGCAATATCTCAACTGCCACAATCACGAATTATCTGCTCGTGATCAAAGACCTTTATCGTCAGCGAGAAAAGCTGAACGATGCGCCACTGGTCGATCCGCTGCCGCTGGAAACGACCTATGAGGCCGCCGGCCACACCAGGGCGACCAAGGGCGTCATACCGTTCATCCCCGAAGACGTGGCCGTTGCAATACTGAGCGAAGCCCTGCGGTGGGTCGAGGGGCATGGCGATACGATCGTCGCAGCCGAAACGATCCGCCGCGAAGCGCGAGCGCAGGGTCTGCGGCGCGGCAAGCGCCAGGCATCTGATCATGTTAGAGCGGCGCTGAGGCTCGCATCGCTGGCCGGACCATCGGGCGAACGGCTCGATGGCGCCTATGCAGTTCGGCACGCCGCCGTCCACCTCGTCGAGGCGTGCTATATCTTGATCGCGGGCTTCGTCGGGATGCGGTCCAGCGAAATCCTGTCAATGAAAACAGGGGCAATCGAGCATCACCCGATCGGCGAAACCGGCGTTAATCAGGCATATGTCGTGTCCCGGCTGTTCAAGACTGTCGACGATCTCGATGGCCGTAGGGAGCGCTGGGTTGCCCCGGCACCGGTCGTGCGCGCGGTGGAGCTGCTCGAGCAGCTGAGCGCGCCGCTGCGCGAAGCCTCGGGCCGCGACGATCTGTTCCTGGTGAAGAACACGCAGTATGGCCAAATCGTGCCGGTGACGCACATGCATATCGCCTGGCGCATCAATGACTTTGCGCGGCATGTCGGCATCCCCGATCATGATGGGAAACCCTGGAGGTTCAGCACGCACCAGTTCCGCAAGACCTTTGCCCGGTTTATTGCCAGGCGCGACCGTACCCAGCTTCTGGGCCTGGCCGAGCACTTCAAGCATGCTTCCGTTGCCATGACCGCGCGGGGCTACGTCGGCAACGACTTCGACCTGCATGGCCTCATCGACCACGAAGCCCGCGCCGAAACCGCAGCCGCCCTCGATCGCCTGCTCGCCGCGAAACGGCTCGGCGGCAAGATGGGCGAACGTATCGTCGCCGGAAACGCCCGGTTCCGCGGCCGCGCGGGCGAACAGGTACGCCGAGACTATGTTGCGTTCATCCTCAAGGAGACGGATCTTCGCATCCATGCCTGCGACTATGGCTGGTGCGTGTTCCAGCAGGAGACCTCCCGCTGCGGCGGCGAACTGCAACCGAATGAGGCCGGACGAGCGCCGGCGGTCTGCCTCTCATGCGCCAACATGGTGATCGAAGCGAAGCACGGAGCCTACTGGCGGGATCGCCGGAGACGCAATGCTGCGCTGTTGCCGGAGGCCAATCCGATGACGGCGGCCGTGCTCAATGAGGCGATCGGACAATGCGAGCGGGTGCTCACGCAAATCGGAGATGACGATGGGCAAGGATGATCAGGGGCAGCGCTGGCAATCCGCGGCAAGGAGCTACCGGGCGGCGCTGGCGAGGCTGGTGCGCGGCGAAGGGCGCCACGCCGACCATGCGGGACGCGTGGTGAAGATCACGCCGACTTCGGTCGCGCGCGAAGCGGGACGCAGTCGCAATCCGCTCTATACGAGCCATCGGGACATCCTCGACGAGATCGAAGCTGCCGCAGGACCAGGCACGCCCGCACGCGACCTGGCAGCGCGCATCGCCACGCTCGAGACCGAGCTGACGCACCTCAGGGCCGATGCCCGGCGTCACGCCGAGGAGCGGCGCGAACTCGCCAGCGAGAACCTGACGCTGTTGCACCGCGCCCGAAGCGCAGAGGATCGGCTCACGGCGCTCCTGCGGCGAATGCCTGAGGCATCCACCGCAGGTGCCATCATGCAGCCACGCTGAGTTGTTCGGGCTGCTGCGTATGCATCCAGTCAGCTGCCGCCTGCGCTTTGCTCGCCAGCGTGAAAATCGCGCGAGCGTCGGCCTTGAGCACGCGTAGCCAGGACGCGATGTACGCCGCATGGTCCGGTCGTGGATGGTGCGCGATACCGAGATCTGCCATGACCAAGGCGGCTCCCAGATCTGCGATGGCCTCCTCCGCTGCATATCTGTCCGATCCGAACCTGCCGGACAGATCACGGTCGCAGCGGGACGCCGCTCCTGTGGCATGCAGACCTTCATGGAACAGCGTGCCATAATAAGCGGCAGGCTCCCTGAACTGTGCGAAGGGTGGCATTTGCACGCGATCTTCCGAAGGAATATAGTACGCCTCGTTGCCGCCATGCCGGCACTCAATGCCAAGGTTGCCCCAAAAGATATCGGCGTTCCGCATCCGCGCATCGTCGGACAGGAGATCGATGGTTGGTGGAGCATAGCCCTCGACCTGCGCCTCGTTGAAAACGCTGTACCCCCGCGCAAACATGCGAGCGCGGCCCCGTCCCTCTTGCTCGGAATCGCGATCATCGGCATCCTCGCCGCGATCGTTGACCTTCCAGAAGACAATCGTGGTGGCCTGCTCGCCCTTGCGAACCTGGGCTCCCAGCGCTTGCCACTGACGATAGCTGGCCCAGCGTCCGGAACTGTAGCCTGCAGCCTGCGCCGCGATCCACAAGCTGAGAATGTTGGATCCCCGGTAAGCCTTGCCGGTGCCGGCGTTGACGGGGCGCGAGGTCGCTGATCCATCGTGATGCCACGGCATTGTCCACGAGCCCGCCACTGCCTCGATGGCGGCAACGATCTCGTTGGTGACGCGCGTGTATATATCGGTGCGTTCTTTGCTGCGCATGATCAGGACTCCCGTCCTGAAATCGCACAGCAGGCCGTACGATGGTTGGGAAACAG
>JAJZRT010000705.1 GCA_021802595.1 Pseudomonadota bacterium | reverse complement strand
GGTCAGGCGCAGCAGAAACCAGATCTGCTTCTGGCCGCGATACACGCCGCGGCTGTCGCGCCGCGTCCAGTGGGGGGGCACGTCATAGCGCAACCATTCGCGCGTGCGGCCCAGAACGCGAACATGCGCGGGCTGCAAGCCCACTTCTTCTTCCAATTCCCGGAACATGGCCTGTTCCGGCGTCTCCCCCGAGTTGATACCGCCCTGGGGAAACTGCCAGGCGTGCTGATTGACGCGCTTGCCCCAGAAGACCTGGTTGTGCGCGTTGCACAATATGATGCCTACGTTCGGGCGGTACCCTTCTCGGTCGATCATGGCCGCCACCATTAATAAAATTCAATTAATTACATTCTTTCATACCCGCTGAAAATTGCAAACCTGCCGCGATCCGAAACATTACGTTAAGCATTGTTTTAATTAATATTTCGAGCGGGCCGTCAAATTCCGTCCTGACTGAACCGCCGGATCGGGTCTTGGCAGGGAAACCATGAATTCCCCCCCCTCGCTTCGCCGGCGCCCCGGCATCCGACCTGGCCGCTGGAAGCGTCCGGCTGTATCGCTTCGCCGGTCAAGCACGCTACTTGAGCAGCGGCGCAATCCCCTCGGCCCACTGGAGATCGCGTGCAAAGCCGCGCAGGTCGAGGCCGTAGCGCTTCGACAGATCGGCCAGCTGCGGCCGCACTGCCTCGAGCCGGGCCGGCGCACCCGGCTCGGCAAACGCAAACACGATGACGTTGGTCTTGTCCTGCACCGAAATCCAGCCGACCTCGCCGTCGAATGCCCGCGTCAGCCGCGCGAAATACTCGGCAAATTCGCTGTCGCGCCCCCACAGATTCACCACCAGAATGCCGCCCGGCTTCAACACCCGGCGGCAGGCGGCATAAAACGTATGTGTCGCCAGCGCCTCGACCTGATTGCCGGCGTCGAAGCCGTCGAGCAGGATGACGTCGGCACTGCCGGGGTGCTGGCGCACATACAGGGCGCCGTCGGCCTCCACCACGCTGAGGGTGGCGTCGTCCGGCGGCAGCTCGAAGTGCGTGCGCGCGGCGGCGATCACGCGCGGATCGATTTCCACCGCGGTGATGCGCGTCTGCGGCCGCTGCCTGCGGATGAACTTGGCGAGCGAGCCGCCGCCCAAGCCGATCATCAACACGTCCTGCGGCATGGGATTGAACATCAGGAACCCCATCATCGCGCGCGTATAGGCAAGTTCCAGGTCCCACGGCCGGCTCACCCGCATCGCGCTCTGGATCGCACGGCTGCCGAGGTGCAGCGTGCGCGTACCGCGTTCTTCGGTCACTTCCAGCCCGTCGTCACTTGCCCGGCGTTTACCAAACTTCAAGCGCATTGCCATCCCGTCCCAAAATCGAGCGCGAAAGATTACCCGTCCGCACGCTAAAATGCGCGTTTTCGTCCCGATTATTCCACCATGCGCGCCAGCCAGTTCTTCATTTCAACCACCAAGGAAGCCCCGTCCGAGGCCGAGCTCGTCAGCCACAAGCTGATGCTGCGCGCCGGCCTCATCAAGCGCCTGGGGTCGGGGCTGTATACCTGGATGCCGCTGGGGCTGCGCGTGCTGCGCCGGGTGGAAGCCGTGGTGCGCGAGGAAATGAACCGTGCCGGCGCGATCGAACTGTTGATGCCGGCGGTCCAGCCGGCCGAATTGTGGGAAGAGACCGGACGCTGGGCCGTGTTCGGCCCGCAGATGCTGAAGATCAAGGACCGCCACCAGCGCGATTTCTGTTTCGGCCCCACCCACGAGGAAGTCATCACCGACGTCGCGCGCCGCGAGATCAAGAGCTACCGCCAGCTGCCGCTCAACTTCTACCAGATCCAGATGAAGTTCCGCGACGAGATCCGTCCGCGTTTCGGCGTCATGCGCGCGCGCGAATTCCTGATGAAGGACGCCTATTCCTTCCATGCCAGCCGCGACAGCCTTGCCGCCACCTACCAGACGATGTACGACGCCTATACGCGCATCTTCAACCGGCTGGGACTGACCTTCCGCCCCGTGGCAGCCGACACCGGCGCCATCGGCGGCTCGGCCTCGCACGAATTCCACGTGCTGGCCGATTCCGGCGAAGACCTGATCGCCTACTGCCCGGATTCCGGCTACGCCGCCAACGTCGAACTCGCCGAGGCGCTCGCTCCTGCGACCCCGCGCGCCGCGCCGCAGGAAACGCTACGCGAGGTGGACACGCCCAGGCAGACCACCTGCGAGGATGTCGCGGCGCTGTTGAACATTCCGCTTGAGCGCACCGTCAAGCTCATCGCCGTCATGGCTGGCGAGCAGATGGTCGTGCTGCTGCTGCGCGGCGACCACATGCTGAACGAGGTCAAGCTCGGCAAGCTCGACGGCATGGCCGATTTCCGCCTGGCGAACGAAGCCGAGATCCGTGCCGCCTTCGACTGCCCGCCCGGTTTCCTCGGCCCGGTCGGGATCGACCGCGCCAGGATCAAGGTCATCGCCGACCGCACGGTCGCCACGATGAGCGATTTCGTGTGCGGCGCCAACAAGCCCAAATTCCACCTCGCCGGGGTCAATTTCGGCCGCGACCTGCAGGAACCCGACCTCGTGGCCGATATACGGAATGTCGCCTCCGGCGACCCCAGCCCGGACGGCAAGGGCACGCTCGCGCTGTGCCGCGGCATCGAGGTCGGGCATGTGTTCCAGCTCGGCAGCAAGTACTCGCAGGCGATGAACGCCACCTACCTGGACGAGGCAGGCAAGGCACAGGTCATGGAAATGGGGTGCTATGGCATCGGCGTGTCGCGCATCGTGGCCTCGGCCATCGAGCAGCACCACGACGAGAAGGGCATCATCTGGCCGAAGGCGATGGCACCGTTCTTGCTGGTGATTGTGGCCATCGGCTATGGCAAGAGCGAGATGGTTAAAACCGCGGCCGAGTCGTTGTATGCTGCATTGACAGCCGCCGGCTTCGACGTGCTGCTGGATGATCGCGACGAGCGTCCGGGCGTGATGTTCGCCGACGCCGAACTGATCGGCATCCCGCACCGTATCACGGTAGGCGAGCGCGGCCTGAAGGACGGCCTGGTCGAATACCAGCCGCGCCGTGCCACGGATGCGCAGTGCGGCGAGCCGCAGAAAATCGCGCTCGCTGATGCGAAGGAATTTTTGACGGGACTGCTTGAACACTGACATGAACACAAGGACGCCCATCGCCCTGCTGATTGCCGCCCTGCTGCTGGCCCCGCCCGCGCACGCCGGCGCCCAGCGCGAGGAAAAGCTGTCGGCCAGCATGCGCGCCTCGCTGCAACGGTCGCTGGCCGACACCGCAGAT
>JAJZRT010000704.1 GCA_021802595.1 Pseudomonadota bacterium | reverse complement strand
GCCACGCTCGACCGGCTCGACGCGCAGGGCGCCCTGACGGCGCAGCACGTCGACGCCATCGCCGCCGCCGCGGCCCGCTTCCATCTCGACGCCTGCGCGCGCGCCGACGCCGACAGCCCATGGGGCAGCCCGGACGCCGTGTGGCGGCCGGTCGCGCAGAACTTCGCGCAGATCGCGCCGCGCCTCGACGCGGCCGACGACCGCGCGCAGCTCGACGCCCTGCAGCGCTGGAGCGAGCACGAACACGCCCGCCTCGCCCCGCTGATGGCCGCACGCAGGCGCGACGGCTTCGTGCGCGAATGCCACGGCGACCTGCATCTGGGCAACCTGGCCTGGGTCGACGATCAGCTGCTGGTGTTCGATTGCATCGAGTTCAACCCCGAGCTGCGCTGGATCGACATCCAGTCCGAAGTCGCCTTCTGCTTCATGGACCTGCTGCAACGCGGCCACCCCGACTGGGCCTGGCTGTTCCTGAACGGCTGGCTCGAAGCGACCGGCGACTACGCTGGCCTTCCCTTGCTGCGCTACTACGCCGTCTACCGTGCGCTGGTACGCGCCAAAGTCGCCGCCATCCGCAGCGCGCAGACCACCGGCGCGGAACGCGACGCCGCCCGCGCCGAAATCCGCACGCTGCTTTCGCTCGCGACCTCGCTGACCCGGCCGCCCGCCCCGCGCCTCGACATCACGCACGGCTTCTCCGGCTCCGGCAAAACCACCGTGACGCGCCTGCTCATGCAGCACCCCGGCGCCATCCGCCTGCGCTCCGATGTCGAACGCAAGCGCCTGGCCGGCCTCGACGCCCTGGCAAAAAGCGGCTCCGGCGTCGGCACCGAACTCTATGCCGCCGACGCCACCCGCCGCACCTATGCGCATCTGGCGTCGCTTGCCGGCCAGACGCTCGACGCTGGCTGGCCCGTCATCGTCGACGCGACCTTCACCGCGCGCTGGCAGCGCGACCTGCTGCGCGACGTCGCGCGCGCGCGCCAGGTCGACTTCCGCATTCTCGATTTCGCGGTGCCGGTCGACACCCTGCGTGAACGCATCGTCGCGCGCTCCCGCGCAGGCACCGACGCTTCGGAAGCCGACCTCGCGGTCCTGCAGCACCAGCTCGACACGGAGGAGCCGCTCGGCGCCGACGAATTGTCCGAACGCATCGACACCACGGGAGGAACGCGGCAACCGTGACCCCGGGGATCGTGATCCGCAACGAAACCGCCGCCGCCGCGTTCCGGACACTGGCGATCAGCCTCCACACCGAGCAGTTCGTCATCGAGGCCCTGCGCGCTACCGGGGCGCTCACGGTGTCGCTCGTCGCCGAGCTGGACGGCCGGGTGATCGGCCATATCGCCTTCTCGCCCGTGACCATTTCGGCCGGCACGCCGGACTGGTATGGCCTGGGGCCCGTTTCGGTGTGGCCGGAGCATCAGCGGCAAGGCATCGGGCAGGCCCTGGTCCGCGAAGGGCCGTCACGGCTGAAGGCGATGCAGGCGAAAGGATGCTGCCTCGTCGGGCATCCGGGCTACTACGGACGATTCGGATTCGAGCACGTCCCCGGACTCGTGCTCGAAGGCGCGCCGCCTGAGGTTTTCTTCGCACTGTCGTTCGACGGATGCTATCCGCAGGGCTCCGTTCAGTTTCATGAAGAGTTCAAGGCGTAAGGGCCCGTGAGAAACGCGAGTGCCGAATCACGGCACGGCTGATCTGGTACGTGGAGCATCTGGTGAGGACGACGAACCTCCATATAGCGATAGCCGTCAGTTGACTCTTACTGCCCAAGATGGCCACACGGGCCTTTGGCTTTCAACAACTGCCACCGACCCCATGCGGCCATTCCGCACTGAATGAAGTGACGTCCGCTGTCTTCTGCAGGCTTCCAGCCAGACCACGTTACGAGGGCAAGGCCAGGCCAAAACGGACAAAAGCCGCCTACATGGCTATGCTTATGTGCATTGGCTAGATAGACGGACTACTGCACCTTGTTGTTTAATAAGATCGCGCAATCAGAGTAGACAGGGTGCGGAGGAGCAGGGCGACGCGTATGAAATCATGACCGTTTTCTCCATGAGAGGATCTAATACTGGGGTCGAAACGTGCATTGCCCTTGTCGGCCGCATCGAGTGCAATATCAAAAAAGAACATAAACGCGGGGAGCAGTCCGAATCAAAGGAAACTAACCGTGGCAACTGTTCTCATCATCGAAGACAACCCCCACAACATGAAGCTGGCGAGCTTTCTGCTGGAAAACGCCGGATACACGACACTGCAGGCGAATGACGCGCAAGCTGGCATCGCGCTGGCGCACGCGCACCGTCCGGAAATCATCCTGATGGACATCCAGTTGCCCGGGATGGACGGACTGACTGCTACCCAAATGATCAAGGCAGATGCGAGTTTGCGGCACAGCAAGGTATTTGCCCTGACTGCCTTCGCCATGAAAGGCGACGAAGCCAAGATCCGCGCGGCGGGATGCGACGGCTATATCGCCAAACCCTTCAATTACCGGGACTTCCTCGAAACGATCGCGGCAGTATTGCCTGCCGGCATGGCCGCAGGCCAGCAGGGAGAGTAGCCACACATGGATGTCGCTGTCGCACGGAAAACCATCCTGATCGTCGATGACGACGCCAAGAACCGGACCCATCTTGCGTTGCTGCTGAAGGCTGAAGGCTATGCCACGCTCGAGGCTCAGACCGGCGAAGCTGCCCTCGAACGGGCTGCGCTGGAGAAGCCGGACCTCATCCTGCTCGATGCCATGATGCCGGGCATGGACGGCTTCCATGTCGCAGCCGCCCTCAAGGCCGCCGATGCCACCCGGGCCATCCCGGTCATCATGGTGACCTCCCTGTCGGGGCGCGAATCGAGGCTGGCCGCCCTGCAGAGCGGCGTCGAGGAGTTTCTCACCAAGCCGGTGGATCGCTCGGAATTGTGGGTGCGCGTGCGGAACCTGCTACGGCTCAAGGAATACAGCGATTTTCTCGTCAACTACAACCACACGCTGGAAGTGCAGGTGAGGGAACGCACCGAGCAACTCGTCGAAAGCCAGTTCGACACGCTCTACACCATTTTGCGCGCAGCGGAATTCCGCGACGAGGAAACCGGGGCGCACATCCGCCGCATCAGCCACTACTGCAAGCACCTGGCCGGACAACTGGGGATGCCGCAGGACTTCGTCGAGACGATCTATCATGCGAGCCCGCTGCACGACATCGGGAAAATCGGCGTGCCGGATATGGTCCTGCTCAAGCCCGGCCGCCTCGATGCGGTGGAGTGGGAGAGCATGAAGTCCCATGCCGAACTCGGCGCCA
>JAJZRT010000703.1 GCA_021802595.1 Pseudomonadota bacterium | reverse complement strand
CGACGCCGTCGCCTGGCTGCCCGGCTGGATGGACAGCCGCGGCGCACTGCTCGAGTGCCGGCTTGCGCTGCAACTGGGCATGCCCTGGCGCGCGGTCGACGACTGGGTCAGTGCATCGTGAACTACTACCCGTTCCACATCGGCGACTACGCCGCGCACACGGCCCACCTTTCATGGGAGGAGGACATAGCCTATCGGCGCATGCTCGATGCCTACTACCTGCAGGAGAAGCCGCTGCCGGCCGACTTGCCCAAGCTCGCCCGCTTGATACGCATGCCCAGGTCGAAAAAAGCCATCGACGCCGTCCTGTCCGAGTTCTTCACCCTTGAGGCGGACGGATGCTTTCACAACGCGCGCGCCGACCAGGAATTGGCGTCTATGGCCGAGAAGCATGCTCAACAGGCCGCCAAGGATGCTCACGAAACGGAGCGCATGCGGCGGTACCGTGAGCGGCGGGCGCAGTTGTTCGACGCACTGCGCGAACGCGGAATCGTGCCGGCGTGGGACATCCCTATGAAGGAGCTGCAACGCCTGTGCGACGAACACGGCAACGCACCTGCAACGCACCTGCAACGCGAACAGGTGGCGAACAGCACCGTTGCCTGCAACGCAGATGCAACGGCTATACCAATACCAACACCAACACCAATACCCAAAGAAGTAGAAAAGAAAGGAACGCGCGCGCCTGCGGCCGCGCTCGCCCCCGCCTGCCCGCCCGACGTTCCCGAGCAGGTGTGGTCGGACTGGACGGCGTTGCGCAAGGCCAAGCGCGCCCCGGTGACGCAAACCGTGCTGGACGGCGCTCGAGCAGAGGCCACGAAGGCGGGAATCCCCCTCGCCGTATTCCTCGGGATCTGGTGCACACGCGGCTCCCAAGGCCTGCAGGCCGACTGGATCAAGCCCGAGGAGGTTCGCGCCGTGCGATCCGCCGAGCCAGCCTGGCGAGCCGACCAGCGCCGACGCATGCAGCAGGCCGTCCCAAGCATCGCCGAGCGATCGCCGGGCGATCCCGTAACAGTCCACGCAGAGGTTTTCGATGTCACTGCCCGACGCTTGGGTTGACCGCTTGTTCGCCAAGCTGACGCTCGTCTACGGGCGCCAGTTCCTCGACCGTTGGCAGGGGCTCGACCTGGACGCCGTAAAGGCCGACTGGGCGCGCGAGCTGGAAGGCTTCGCAGAGCACCCGGAAATGCTGGCCTACGCGCTGCAGCACCTTCCGCCAGATCGGCCGCCCACCGTGCTGCAGTTCCGCGACATCGCCAGGCGCATGCCGCCGCCGAAGGTCGCACTGCTGCCCGCTCCCGCGGCGGATCGCGCAAAGGTCGCGGCGCTGCTCGAGCGCGCCCGCAAAAGCCTCACTCGGACGGTCGTGTGACATGCAAAGCCTGCACCCGCACATCGGCAGCACGCGCAATTCCGCGCAGGCTGCGCTCGGTTGCGTGAGTTCGACCCCAGCAATCGCACACAAAGCCTGATCGAACGCCAAATTCTTGACGCAGGAGACAACCAGCATGCACAAGCCGTCGGCGATGTCCTGGGTGGTTGCGCAACAGCAGCGATTCGTTGCCGAGCGCGCAGCCCAAGAAGCCCAGCAGCAGCCGCCGTTCAATCCGCGGCCCGCCGGGCAACTCGTCGACGGCAGCGCCAGCAGCATCGTGCTGCGCTTCCTGCAGGGCCATCCCCGCGTGAGCTTTCGCTACGCCGAGCTGCTCAAGCACACCGGCTGCACGCCGTCGGCGCTGGTGTGGGCCTGCAGCTTCCTGGTCAAGCAGGGAATGATCGACGCGCTGCCCGATGCCTTGTCGGGTCGCCAGCGCTACCGCTACGTCTGGATGGGCGTACACCGTCGCACCGCCGCCGGTGCGAAACAAAAACCATGAGGAGCCAAACCGTGTCTGTGCTGGGTGAATCCGCTGAACTGTGCCTGTCGTTCGAGGCCGTCTCCATGCTGCAGGGCAAGCGCCGCCCGATCGCAGCGCTCAAGCTGGGCGAGCCGCGCCGCTCCCGGCGCAACGGCCGCGTGTACTGTCCGGTCACGACGCGCGCCACCGGCCGCGTGCTGGCCGACATCATCACCGGCACGCTGTTCAACGCGCGCACCGGCGAGTGCCTGAGTTCGCCGCATCTGCGCCTGGACGTGTCCGCGCTGGGCGAGGTCGTGGCCGCCGACGACCTCAAGCGCTGGGTCAAGGGCGCGCGCGGGCGCTCGGCTGCCGCCGAGTCCAGCCGCTCGGCCGGGGTCGCGCAATGAGCCACGGCAGGCGCAGGCCGTTCGTGTCGCGCTGGGCGCGGCCGGTCAACACCATCGCCACCGCCATCGAGGGCGCATGCGTGCTGCCCAACGCCGAGGCCATCGTCCAGCGCAACCAGGAGCTGTTCGTGCTGCTGCGCAGCGGGCGCATGCGCGAGAAGCGCGACTACGACCGGCTGTGCAAGGCCGTGCTCATGGCCGAGAACCTGCGCATGTTCCCGCTGGCGCGCGAGCACGGGCCGACCTTCGAGGCGGCCTTCGACGCGCTGTGCCAGGTCGCCAACGCGCGCCGCGACCGCAAGCTCGACCACTACGTTGCCACCGCCGACCAGCTCGCGCGCATCAAGGACGCGCTGCTGGTGCACGCCGAGCAGGTGCGCGCCGCCTCGCTCAGCGAGATCGAGAAGGCCGAGCGCAAGCTGTACGCGCAGCAGTTGACCGTGCAGGGCAGGGCGCCGGCATGACGACGTTCGCCACCATGACCGCGGCCGAGCTGCGCAAGCTGCAGGCCCAGAAGGTGCGCCGCGTGAAGCAGCAGCGCCGCACGCTGGCCGACATGCGCGACGAGCCGCGCAAGGCCCGCAAGTACCACAACACGCCCGTCGACATCGACGGCATGCACTTCGACAGCACCAACGAGTACCGGCACTGGTGCGAGCTGGTGCTGCGCGCCAAGGCGCGCGAAATCTTCGACCTGCAGCGCCAGGTTCCGTTCGAGCTGGCGCCCGCGGCCGTCTACGGCGGCACCAAGCACCGGCCGATGGTCTACCTGGCCGACTTTGTCTACCGCGAAGGCGCGCCCGATGGCCCGCGCATCGTCGTCGACGTGAAAGGCATGCGCACCGATGCGTACCGCCTCAAGCGTCACCTTATGGCCACCGTTCACGGCATCGACATTCGGGAGGTTCATCGCTGATGGTCAACCCCGCGCGCAAGATCGGAGACGCGCTCACGTCCAAGGAACAGGCGTTCGTCGACCAGGTGGTCAAGGGCGAACCGCTGATCGACGCCTACGTGACAGCCTACAAGCCCAAACCCACCGCGCTCGGCGAAACCGGCAGGCG
>JAJZRT010000702.1 GCA_021802595.1 Pseudomonadota bacterium | reverse complement strand
GCTGGCGATGCTCTTCACCCCACAACGACCAACGAGGTGAATTAACCTTGCAACCCGGACTCCTGACTTAACGTTGGTACGGCACGAGGGGGCAGGTCAGGTAGCACTGCCGGCAATTGAGCAAGTGCGCCAGTCGGCCGTTGCGGCATGAATCTCGGGCTCAAGGCAACCAGCGTTCATGATCGTCGGGATGAATCCGTGCGGCACATCACGCGCGGTGCGGCAGCACCTGTCTGCGTGTTGCCGGGCTCGAGGCTGCGGATCCGGCGCGCGCCCCATTCCAACCACCTCCGATCAGGCGGCGGCTCGATCACGCGCCATGAGCGCCTTATCCGCCCCGGGCCGATCGCGGCGACGCTTCGCGCCACCGGCAGCGCCTTTTCAGGGCCGTGGACAGCGGCTGGCGGTGAATGCGCAGAAGCGATAGCGCAGGTCCAGGCCGACGCTGTAGGCGTGGTACTGGCCCAACTGGTTCAGCCGTTGACTCCACGCCGCCCAGCCCACCAGTTGCCAGTGTCCGTAGATGCCCACGGTCAGCTCGGCGTTGAGGTCAGCGGCGCGCTTCCAGCTGCGGAAGGTGTCGTCGCGTTGCGCGCCAAGCGCGGCAGAAAGATACAGGCCAACGCCGGGGTGCAAGCTGAAATAGCCGGACACCATGGGCTCGAATCGGCGATAGAAGCTCGGGCTGTAGTAGCCGTAAATCGTGCCATGGCTGAACTGCTGCAGGTCCGCAATGGCGCCGACATCGACCAGCGCGTCCACGCTGCTGTAAACGCGATGCCGGTAGATCGCCTGCAGCAGATTCTGCTGATTGCCGTCGCTGAGGTTGCTGTGGTCGAGGGTGGCGTCCAGCGTGTCGGCTAGGGTGGGCCGCCAGATGGCGCGCAGCGAGGTTGTGTTGCCGAGTACGGCCAAGGCGCGCGGCGACACCGCCAGGCGCGCGCGCGTGAAATCCAGCGTCCAGGCCAACTGGTCGCCGAGATATTGTTGAATGTAGGCGCTGCCGACGGTGCTCGAGCCCAGTGCATCGACCCGCGAGCTGCCCGCCCGGAGTCCCACCCGGGTATCCGCGCTGACGGCGTAGTCCAAGCCGGCCGTGGCGGAGCGTTCGGCGGCGGTCGTGCCACCGGCCAGCGGGGCGAACGCGCTGCCGAGGTCGGCACTGATGTCCCGCCGCGCAGCATCTGCCGTGAACGTCCAGCGGTCGCCCAGGCGCAAGTCGACCGCGGCCTGGCGCTGGTGGATGGCGATGTCGTCGGAGTCCGCATACAGCGACCCGCCCGCACCGACGCTGGAGAACAGCGGCAAGCGGACCACGCGCGCCAGCAGGCGCGTGCCCTGCGCATCAGGCTGCAACGCCTGAGCGCGCTGCAGCGGCGCGAGCGCCTCGGCCGGAAGGTAGGTCTGACTGAGCGCCAGCGCCTGCGTCCAGGCGACGCCGTAATCCGCGGCCGAGCTCTCGTACAGCGGTGTGTTGAGCGCCAGCGCGGCCTTGTGCCGATGCGCCCAGGCCAGCACCCGCGCACGCAGGGCACGCGCCGCGGCGTCATCTCCGCCCTCGGCATCAAGCGCCCTGAGCGCGCCCGCATACTCGCCGCGCCAGGCCAGAGCCCGCGCCTGATCCAGCGGCGACCTGTCATCGCGTCCGGCGACGGGTGCCGTGGACGGCGGTGGAAGAACACTTGCCGCGTCGTGGGCAAGCGCCGGCGGCGAAGCCGCGCCGCCGGCATACGCCGGGAGCAACAGCAGCAGCCCCAGTCTAAGCATGCGTAGGTTCATTTGCGCCACCTGCGGTTCTTGGTGATCCACAAATCCGTTGCGAAACGGCTGATGGTCAGCGTGTCGGCCAGGATCAGTCCGTAGCGGATGGGCAGGATCAGAATGCCCTTGAAGAACGCGGCGATGCGCGCCTCGCGCGCCACGACCACGAGCACGATCAATGCGACCACCGCCTCCGCGACCACAGTGATCACCAGCGCCTCCCACCAGCGCATGACCAGCATGATGATCAGCGCGGTGGGGAAACTGATCTTCTCGAAGGCGGACATGAACATCGCCCAGCCGATGGGCCGGCCGTAGCGATCGGTATGGGCCCCGCCGAAGGGCTGCCGGTACTGTTCGCTGACCTTGCGCAGTTCGCGTACGCCCTCCTTGCGCTCGCGTCGCCGCCGGCGCATCCGCCGCAGCAGGCGGAACGGGGTGCGCAGCAGGCTGTCGAAGTAGTAGCAGCTCTGCAGAAACGAGGACGACCACATGTAAATCTGGCGCGGCAGACGCTGCACCTCGGGCTCCTCCGAGCGCGCGATGACGTCCTGCAGCTGGATGTTGCGGTAGCCCTCGCGGTTCAGCGCGAAGCCGATGAAGATGTCCTCGGAATTGGTGAGGTCATCTCCGAGGATCGGCTCGTAGCGGTCGAACAGATCCTTGATGTACTTGCGCCGGTAGGCCACCGCGCAACCCACCGGATTGGTGATGCCGCCGAAGAAGACCATCTGCCCGCGATACACGAAACGCTGCAGGAACAGGTACAGGCTTTCACGATAGATGTTGGTGCACCACCACCACAGCGAGTTGAACAGGCTGCGGCGCGCATGTGGATCGTCGTAGGCGGGTGCACCGTGCCACGCACGAAACTCTCTGGTCTGCGCCAGCCGGTGCCGGTCCTTGGGCCGCATCGGCAGGATGGTGCCGCAGGCACTGGCGATGCCCGCGCCCTGGTACAACTCCTGCACGCAGCGTTCGATGTATTGCGGCGATTCGAGGAAGGTGTCGCTGTCGAGAATGAACTCGACGTCGCCATCGAACTCGCGGGCCTGGCGCTTGATGGTAGGGGTCTTGCCGATCGAATGTTCGCGTTCGATCACGGTCAGATCGAGACCGACGCTGCCGGCGTACTCGCGTGCCCGCGAAACCGTGCGGTCCTTGCCGCCGTCGTCCACCAGGATGATCCGCCGCGGGCGCAGGGTCTGCCTGGCCAGAGAGGCCAGGCAATGGATGATGTTGTCCTCTTCCTGGTAGGCCGGAATGACCACGTCGACCACCGCGGTGTGCCAGTCTTCGCGCGGCGTGGGGACGGTCTTGTCCGGGCCGCGCAGCAGGCCGATCGTGCTGAGCAGCACGTTGGGGCTGATCACGAACCAAGGTGCGGTAGCCATAGCGGCGTCTCCGTTGCGTTTTGCTCGAACAGCCGTTGATGGAGCGACCGCCGGTACCCGCACGCCCGCGGCACAGGCGCCGTGTCATCCCGCGGTTCAGATGGTTTCCGCAACTTCCTGGCGGTTGCGCGCCATCGCGACCAGTTCGTCGATCGAGCGCT
>JAJZRT010000701.1 GCA_021802595.1 Pseudomonadota bacterium | reverse complement strand
CATGTGGGTGCGCGAGGCCGAAGGCGAGATCATCGGCTATTACGCGTTGATGGCGGCGGCGGGCGAAGCCCATCTGCTCAACCTCACCATCGCCCCGATGTGGCGCCGCCACGGGCTCGGCCGCGATCTGCTCGAGCACTGTCTGGCGCGTGCCTGCGACCACAAGGCCAGCAGCCTGTTTCTCGAGGTGCGGACCTCCAACGCCGCCGCCATCGCGCTGTATCACAGCAGCGGCTTTGTCGATCTGGCGGTGCGTCGTGGCTACTACCCGGCGCGCACGGGCCGCGAGGATGCGCTCATCATGAAAAAGGACCTGGCGTGCTGAGCCGTGACGACGTCTTCGGGGAACTTGGCATCGGCCCGGTCTGGCGTCTTCGTGAAACGGCGCCCGGCCAGGCCGCAGCGCCGCTCGCCGCTCACCGCTCACCGCTCACCACTTGGGATCAGCTGGCCGATGCCGTTGCCCATTGCACTGCCTGCAAGCTTTCCGCCACGCGCACGCAGGGCGTGCTGGGCGTCGGTGACCGCAACGCCGACTGGTTGATCATCGGCGAGGCGCCCGGCGCGGATGAGGATCGCGTGGGCGAGCCCTTCGTCGGCCAGGCGGGCAAGCTGCTCGATGCCATGCTGGCCGCAATCGGCTTGAAGCGCGGCGAGAATGTCTACATCGCCAACGTCCTGAAGTCGCGCCCGCCCGGCAACCGCAATCCCGAGCCGGACGAGGTGGCCGCATGCCGGCCCTATCTGCTGGCTCAGATCGAACTCATCCAGCCGAAGCTCATTCTCGCCCTCGGGCGTTTTGCCGCGCAAAGCCTGCTCGACACCGACGAGGCGATCGGCCGCCTGCGCGGCAGGGTGCATCAATTCCAGAATGTGCCGCTGGTGGTGACCTATCATCCGGCCTACCTGCTGCGCAACCTTCCCGACAAGGCGCGCGCGTGGGAGGACTTGTGCCTGGCGCGCCGAACCATGCAAGCCCTCGCCACTGCTTAATCGTTCACCGCTCACTACTCACCGCTTACCGTTCACTACGTCATCCCCAATGAAACTTCTGCATTCTGCGCTGCGTTTTCGCGTCAATTATTTTTCCGATCTTGGCCGCCATCAGGTGGTGGTATGGATGCCGGGCGACACCCCGCCGGTCGACGCCCAGGTCGACGTGGGACCCAAGATCGAGCATGAGGTACCCAATGACGTCTTCCGCAGCGACATCGCACCGCTCAAGCAGGGGCGCTTCTACCCTTCGCAGCTGCTGCACGCCGACGACGCGCCCGGGCCGATGTTCCGCGTGATGAAGCTGAACGAATCCAGTTTTGTCGCCAACTTCAGCCACCCGCTGCAGGGCCGCATCTTCAGTATCGACAGCGGCAAGAGCGATGTCTCGACCGAGCCGGTCGGCCAGATCGGACAACTGCTCGAATGGAGCGGCATGGAAACGCAGATGCAGACGCCGACCGATTTCGAGAGCGCGGACTCGTTCAGTCGCGAGGACGAATTGCCCGACACCGCGTTCTACTCGGTCGCCCGCAAGGTCACCCACGTCGACGCGGTGTGCGCACGGCGTATCCAGGCGCTGTACCGCACGGTGCTGCCGGAGAACGCGCGGGTGCTCGACCTGATGGCGGGCTGGCGCTCGCACCTGCCGGATACGGTGCAGTCCGCGGTCGGCCTGGGGCTGAACACGGAGGAACTGGCCGACAACCCGCAGCTCGCCGAACGCATCGTCAAGGACATCAACGCCGATCCGACGCTGCCGTTTCCCGACGCGAGCTTCGACGCCGTGGTCTGTACGGTGTCATTCGAATACCTGACGCAGCCGCACAGGATCGTCGCCGAAGCGAAGCGCGTGCTGAAGCCGGGCGGCATGTTCGTGGTCACGCTGTCGCACCGCTATTTCCCCCCCAAGGTGATCAAGCTGTGGACGCAATTGCATCCGATGGAGCGCATGGCCTGGGTGGGCACGCTGATCAAGCAGGCCGGCTTCAAGAAGGTGGAAACCTATGTCGAGCGTGGTCTCAAGCGGCCCAAGGACGACCGCTACGCCGACAAGCTCGCCGAGTCCGACCCGCTGTTCGCCACCTGGGGCGTGGCGTAGACTGCGGCAATCACGATCCAACCAACCTGGGAGACGACGATGTTCAAATGGCTGAATACGTTCAAATGGATAGTCGCGGGATGCATGGCGCTGTCCTTGTCAGGTTGCGGCTACAACACGCTGCAAAGTTCGGACGAGGAGATCAAGGCGACCTGGGCCGAGGTGCTGAACCAGTATCAGCGCCGTGCCGATCTGGTGCCGAACCTGGTCAACGTGGTGAAGGGCTACGCCGCGCACGAGAAGGACGTGTTTACCAGCGTGACCGAGGCACGCGCCCGCGTCGGGGCGATCCAGGCGACGCCTGAACTGATCAACGACGAAGCCGCCTTCCAGAAATTCATCGCGGCACAGGGCGAGCTCACCGGCGCGCTGTCCCGTTTGCTGCTGGTCGCCGAGAACTATCCGCAACTCAAGGCCGACGGCCTGTTTCGAGACCTGCAGGCGCAGCTCGAAGGTACCGAAAATCGCATCACTGTCGCGCGCAATCGCTACATTGCTGCGGTGAAGGCCTACAACGTCACGGTTCGCTCCTTCCCCTCCAACCTGACCGCGATGATGTTCGGCTACAAGACCAAACCGACCTTCACGGTGGAGAACGAGAAGGCCCTTGCTGTGCCGCCGAAGGTCGATTTCGGTACGCCGACCCCGGCCGCGCCGGCGGGCGGCAACTGATCCCCGGATGAACCGGCTGGCCCGGACGTTCGCGTCCGGCTTTCTCCTGCTGCTGTGGGCGCTGACCGCGTGGGCCCAGGTGGCGGTGCCCGAGCTGTCGCGGCGGGTCACCGATCTGACCGCCACGCTCAGCGCCGACCAGGTCGCCGCACTCGAGAACAAGCTCGCTGCCTTCGAAGCAAGAAAAGGCAGCCAGATTGCGGTGCTGCTCGTCCCCACCACCCAGCCGGAGGATATTGCGCAGTTCGGCATTCGCGTGGCCGACCAGTGGAAGATCGGCCGCAAGAAGATCGACGACGGGGTGATCCTGATTGTTGCCAAGGACGACCGGAAATTGCGCATTGAAGTAGGGTACGGGCTCGAGGGGGCGATCCCCGATGCGATCGCCAAGCGGGTGATCGCCGAAACCATCACGCCGTATTTCAAGTCGGGCGATTTCTACGGCGGCATCGACGCAGGGGTGCAGCAGCTGATGCGGCTGATCGAGGGCGAGCCGCTGCCGCCGCCCGCCACGCCGGACACGGGCGGAGGTGATGATGGCGCATTCTTGATCCTGA